>JAIRKB010000033.1 GCA_031260385.1 Propionibacteriaceae bacterium
GTGGACTCAGCCGGGCTCGAACCGACGACCCCTTCCTTGTAAGGGAAGTGCTCTACCAACTGAGCTATGAGTCCTATTTGCGACCGGCTTTCGGTCGGACAACCTTGTGGGCAGACCAATCTTTGGACACTGGGGCCGAGATTGTCAAGCAGAGACCGGCGGCGAGGACGCCTTCGGCGAGATCAGAGGGTGGTACGTAACCGGAGCGACCGATCTTGGGGGTTAAGACCCACAGGAAACCACCGGCGGCTAAATCGGTCAGGGAATCGATTAGGAGATCCAAGACATCGCCGTCAGACTCGCGTAACCACAACAGAACGGCGTCAACAGCCTCAGGGGATTCTTCGACCAGGTCGGCGTCGAGAGCCTCCATCACCGCTTGACGTAAATCCTCGTCAACATCTTCATCCCAGCCGAGTTCTTCGACAACCATGCCTTTAACAAGACCGAGTTGAGGGACACCTGCCTGGTCGGCGGGTCCGCTCCCGCTCACGTTTCCTCCTTTACCTGAATATTCCGCCCGATCACGCGTCAGTGCCACTAGAGAGCAACTGGGTCGCGTTCACATCCGAGAGTCGATAACGCATAAAAGCATCCGTACTCGCCTGTTGGGGCATCCGGCCTTCCGCCGCTAGCATCTGCAAAGCCCTAAAAGCGATCGAACCAGCGTCCACCTTTAACCAGCGTCGCGCGGCAGCCCGCGTATCCGAGAAACCGAACCCATCGGCACCAAGGGCGAAGAAGGCCTTCGGCACCCAAGGCGCGATCTGATCAGGCACTGCGCGCATGAAGTCGGAGACCGCCAAAACCGGGCCGATCCGATCCTTCAGGCGACGAGTGACGTAGGCTTCCTTGGCGGGCCCACCCATCATCAGCGGCGCTTCGACCTCCATCGCATCGCGACGTAGCTCATTCCAGCTAGTCACCGACCAAACATCAGCGGCGACCCCATAATCGCGACCGAGCAGGGTTTGGGCTTCGAGAACCCAAGGCACTGCTACCCCGGAGGCCAGCAACTGGATGCGGGGACGCTCGTTAGAGTCATCTTTCGCTTCGCGCAGCAAGTACATCCCTCGCCGGATTCCCTCGATATCGACCTTTTCTGGCTCACCAGGTTGGAAGACGGGTTCGTTATACAAGGTCAAATAGAAGATCGCATCCTCGGCCTTCGGCCCGTACATCGTCTCCAAGCCATACTGCATGATGTGAGCGAGCTCATACCCGTAAGCCGGATCAAAGTGCCTAATCGCCGGGTTAGTCGACGCCAGCAGCGGGCTATGCCCATCGGCATGCTGCAGCCCCTCACCAGCTAGGGTGGTCTTGCCCGCCGTCGCCCCGATCAGGAACCCACGCGCCAGTTGATCGGCGGCCGCCCAGATCTCATCACCGGTGCGCTGGAACCCAGACATCGAGTAGTGGACATACATCGGCACCATCGCCATCCCGTGGGTCGCATAGGAGGTCCCCACCGCAGTGAAAGCCGCCACTGCGCCAGCTTGATTAACCCCGGTCTGCAGGATCTGACCGGAGGTCGCCTCCCGATAGGACAAAACCCAATCATCATCTACCGGAGTATATTGCTGACCATTCGGGTTATAGATCCGAATCGTCGCGAAGAAGGTGTCCATCCCGAAGCTACGCGCCTCATCGGGCACGATCGGCACCACCCGAGAGCCAAACTCCCGGTTCCGGATCAGATCCTTCAGCAACTTCACCCACAGCGTCGTCGTCGCGACTGGGGTCGTGCCCGATCCTTGCTTGGTCCGAGTGTAGGACTCCGCGGCTGGCAGGGTCAGGGCTCGCGCCCGTACACGCCGCTCGGGGGTCGGCCCGCCAAGACCAATCTGACACTGCCGGATATAGCGAATCCGCGCGTCCTCCTGCCCAGGGTGATAGTACGGTGGGCGAGTCGGATCGGCTTCGAGCACCCCATCCGAGATCGGAATCTCGAGCCGATCGCGGAAACCCTTTAACTCGTCAAGCGACAGCGCTTTCATCTGCTGATTAGCATTGCGGCCCGAGGGATGGGTGCCTAGGAAATAGCCCTTCGTGGTGTGGGCCAAGATGACGGTTGGCGCGCCATTCGGCTGAATCGCGCGATGATATGCCGCGTAAACCTTGCGATAATCGTGGCCACCACGGGTCAGACGCCAGATATCCTCGTCCGTCCAGTCGCGGACCATGGCAGCCGTACGAGCGTCACGACCGAAGAAGTTCTCGCGAACATAAGCCCCATTAGTCGCCTTGAAAGTCTGGGAATCACCGTCCGGGATCGCGTTCATCAGGTTAACCAGTGTCCGTTCGCGGTCCTCGGCGAACAGCCGATCCCAACCGGAACCCCAGATCACCTTGATCACATTCCAACCGGCGGCGGTGAAGAACCCTTCGAGTTCTTGGACAATCTTGCCGTTACCTCGCACCGGGCCATCGCGACGCTGCAAGTTGCAGTTGACAACGAAAATCAGGTTGTCTAAGCCCTCCCCGGCAGCGAACTGAACCAGACCACGCGCCTCAGGCTCATCCATCTCGCCATCACCCAAGAAAGCCCAGACTTTCTGATCGGCGGTGCTCTTCAGCCCACGATTCGACAGATAGCGGTTGTAGGAGGCCTGATAGATCGCATTCATCGGCCCGAGCCCCATCGACACGGTCGGGAACTCCCAGAACTCCGGCAGCCGACGCGGATGCGGATAGGCGGGCAGCCCGTGGCGGACCCCACCAACCAAGTGGCTCTGCTCCTGGCGGTAACCGTCTAGATCATCGGCCGTTAGGCGACCCTCCAGATAAGCTCGCGCGTAGATCCCAGGGGCACTATGCCCGGCGAAGAAGACCTGATCGCCCCCACCCCGGTGATCCTTACCCCTAAAGAAGTGAGCGAGACCAACCTCGTACAAGGTGGCCGAGGAGGCATAAGAAGCGATATGACCGCCAACGGAAATTCCCGGACGCTGGGCGCGATGGACCATCACAGCAGCATTCCAACGCAGGAGGCGCCGATAGCCGCGCTCCAACTCGATGTTGCCGGGATAGATCGGCTCGGCATCAGCCGGGATCGTATTGACGAAATCGGTGGTTAACAGCCCCGGGATCGCAACGTTGCGCTCCCGTGAGCGTTCCATCAGACGCAGCATCACGTAGCGAGCCCGATCGGGCCCCCCATCGCGAATTAGCCCGTCAAGGGATTCCAGCCACTCTTCGGTCTCCGGGGGATCCGCATCACGAAGACGCGTCGGCATTCCCTGGATGATCGGTGAGGACTGCTCTTGCGGAATCACGTGTCTTTCCTTTCTCCGCACCCGTTATGATTGAGATCCATAGGGGTCCTGGAGATATCCTACAAGCAAAAGGAGGCGTCAGTGGACTGGTTTATTTCGGTCATCCTAGGCATTGTCGAGGGGATAACGGAGTTCTTACCAATCTCATCAACTGGTCACCTGACGATTGCCGAGCGTTTAGCAGGTTGGAGTATCGATTCCCCAGACGTCGTCGCCTTCACCGCGATCATCCAAATTGGGGCCATTGCTGCTGCCATTGTCTACTTCCGTAAGGATATTGTTCGCCTGGCTACGGGCTGGTTTTGGGGGGTTTTCAAGCCAGAACGCCGTGGAGTCGACTACCGGTTAGGTTGGGCGGTCATCATCGGCTCGATCCCCATCGCCATCGTTGCCCTAGCCCTGACCTCCTTTATCGAGACCGCTTTGCGCTCCTTGTGGATTGTCGCGGCGGCCTTGATTGGCTGGAGTTTCGTCCTGTTAATTGCTGATCGTTACACTGATCGTCTCTTGCGCAGCCCCCGCGGAATCTTGCGCGATGAATCCTCGATTACGATCGTCGACGCCCTAATTATCGGCACTGTTCAGTGTTTTGCCTTAATTCCCGGCGTTTCGCGCTCCGGCGCCACAATTTCTGCCGCCTTGTTGCGTGGAATTGATCGTACGACCGCCACCCGCTGGTCTTTCTTCCTCGGCATTCCCGCGCTAACGGCTGCCGGATTGTACGAGGCGGCGACTCAGTACGACCGGATCGGCAGTGGGATCGGCTGGGGCCCAACCGCCTTAGCCATCGTCATCTCCTTCGTCGTCGCCTACGTCACCATCGCCTGGCTACTGCGCTTCGTCGCCAAGAACCGCTTCACCTTATTCATCGTCTACCGCATCGTCGCCGGCTTAATCCTCGCCGCCTTGCTCTTCTTCGCCGTCATCCCCGCCGTCTAGTGTCGCGTTAGGTCCCACTGAATCCGCCGGGTTGCACTAGTCTTGGCCTATGCGTACCACTCGGGTTGGGGTGTCTGACCTTGTTGTGTCCCGGCTTGGACTGGGGACGATGTCGTGGGGTGTAGCCACACCGATCACGGAGGTCGTGGCGATGCTGAAGGCCTTTATTGACGTTGGCGGGAACCTTGTTGACACGGCGGCGGCCTACGGGTCGGGTGAGGTGGAGTCGTTGATCGGGCGCTTGTTGACTCGGACGATTGCCCGACGAGATCTGGTTATCTCCACTAAATCTGGGTTTGTACTCCGCGATGGGGAGCGGGTGATCGATAATCGCCCGGCCACCCTGCTGGCGGATCTCAAGGGCTCGCTACGGCGCTTGGGCACCGATTGGGTTGACCTCTGGCAGGTCCACGCTTGGGGGGATACCCCGCTCGAAGATACCCTGGCGGCGGCCGATCAGGCCGTCCAGGCCGGTTGGGCGCGGGCGGTCGGGGTGTCCAACTTTGTTGGTTGGCAACTCGCCCAAGCCGAAACCTGGCAGCGGGCCCGGGGTGGGACACCGATCATCTCCAATCAGGCCGAATATTCCCTCCTCGCCCGGCGTGCCGAACTGGAGTTACTACCCTGTGTTGATGATCGAGGTTTGGGTTTCTTTGCCTGGTCGGCCTTGGGTCGCGGGGTGTTGACTGGGCAGTATGCCACCAAGATTCCGGTTGGCTCGCGGGGGGACATGGAGTCGATGGCCTGGTTCGTCGAGCAGTATTTCGATGAGGATTCCCGCCGGATCGTCCATGGGGTGATGACGGCCGCCGAAGGGTTGAGCTTAACCCCCGCCCAGGTCGCCTTGATCTGGGTCCGCGATGCCCCCAATGTCACCGCCCCCCTGGTTGGGGCTCGGACGTTGGCTCAACTAGAGCCCTTGCTGATGGTTGACGATATTCAACTGCCGCGTCCGATCACCGACGCCCTCGATGATATCTCGGGGGGGCCGAATCAGGGCCGTCTTGAGGTTTAGGCCTGGGTCAGGGTTTATCGGGCGGACTTGGCCAGGAAGGGCTTGAGGCGTCGGCCAACGATCAGGCCGATAATCACCAGCAGGATCGAGGGTAAGAGGACGAGCACGATGCGGGCGACGACGAACAGATAGAAGGGGGCAGAGTTCGCCAGATCGTTGTAGGAGCCCCAGTCACTGATCACCAGAATGACAAAGGCAACCCCCCCAAGCGCCCCCAAAACATACAAAACGGTCGCAATAACCCTACGTGTAGTCGACATAGCCCCTCATAATACTCATTTCCACCCCCGAGTGGGGAGTTACGGACCATTTTGGGGCCACCGACCGTTCCATAAGTCGGCATTCGCGGGGTTAGGGGGTGGGGGTGGGGAGGGGGGCGACCGGGGTGGGGGGGTCGAAGACCGGGGTGGGGAGGTCGAAGACCGGGTTGGGGGTGAAATTGGACTGTTTTTGGGTTCGGCGTAGGGCGGCTAGGACGGGGGCGCCGACTAGGGCCAGCATGACCGTGTTGGCGATGGCGCGGCCGGTGTCCCAAACCGCTGTGGAGGTGATTAGGGTGAACGCTAGGAAGCGGCGGAGGTTTTCTAGTAACGGGCCTCCAGGGATGTACGAGAGGTCAGTCCCCTCCCCCATCGCCGGGCCAGTCACGAAAGGCCAGAACCAGAGGTTCATGACCGCGCCGTAGAGGTAGGCGACAAGGATCCCGTAGACAATCAGCATCACGACTTCGACTTTGCCCGCGATCAGTCGGCCAAAGGCGCGGCGGGGTAGCAGCCCCGCACCCATACCGATCCAAGCGGCGGCGAGCATCTGGAAGGGCAGCCAGGGGCCGACCCCAGCGGTCAACAGGGCCGAAGCGAAGATTGATGTACACCCCAAAACGAAACCGAAACCCGGCCCGAAGACTCGTCCGGCGAGGATCAACAAGAAGAAAACGGTTTCAAACCCGTTCGTACCAGCTCCCAGCGGGCGTAAAACGGCGTTAATCGCCGACAGCACCCCCAGAATCGCCAGAGTCTTGGTGTCCATACCCTTCTCGGATAACTGGGCCAAGACCAGGAAAATTAGCATCGGCAAGAGGGCAATGAAAATGAAGGGGGCCTGGCCGCCGGTGTCACCCCCCTGGGTCGGGATGAACAGGGGCCAAGCGAACATGCCAGCCCCGGCGATCGTCACGATCGCCAAGAGCAGGGCAGAGCGCCAACCTACCCGGACCATGTCAACCCCGCCCCGACCTGATAGGGGGTCAGCCAGCGCGAAGGATAGAGCACCTTGGCGACCTGAGGGGCGAAGAGCGCCGAGGTGCCGAGGACGACCCCGGCGGCGGCGGCCTGGATCACCTCGCCGGTAGCCATGACAATGATCTGGTCGGCGACCCCGGCAGCGAACTCCACGTCATGGGTGACTACGGCGACCACCCGGCCTTGGGCGGCCAGGGTGGCCAAGATCTGGGCGAGAGCCGACTTTGCCGGGTAATCTAATCCACGCGTCGGCTCATCAAGCAGGATCACCTGCGGGTTCGCCGTCAACTGGATCGCCAAAGCCAAGGCTAGTTTCTGGCCCTCCGAGAGATCGCGGGGGTGGGCCTGGCCGGGGATGTCCACAGTGAGACTATCCAAGATCTGGCGACACGTCCCCGGACATCCTTTAGTCTCATGATCAGCGGCTTCACATTCCTCGGCGACGCTCGATAGGTAGAGCAGGTCAGTGGCAGTATGCGGCACGAGCCGTACGAAGTTGCGGATCTTACTCGCTGGCAGGGCCTCTAGGGGCTGATCGCCCAGCGAGAACCGGCCTCCGGCTAGCTTTTGGACGCCAGTCAATGACCATAGCAAACTCGATTTCCCTGATCCATTGCGGCCCATGATCACTGTTACTTGGCCTGCGGGGATCGTTAATGAAATATCTTTTACAGCAACTATGGAGCCGTAGGTCACTCTCAGGTGTTTCGCAACTAGGTCTTGGTGGGGGGATGGGTGCCGATGTTGCTGTTCAGAAGGCGTCTCGCGCGGCGATCCCTGCGGGATCTTATCGCCGCGCTCCGACTCGCGCCGAAAAGCCGCCGCTTCGCGGCTTAATCGCGGCAAGCCGCGATTTTTTCGACCCAGCTTCTGACCAACAACATCGGCGCCCATCCCTGGGGCACTTTGTTCCGGTGCAAAGGGGGCGGTACTCTTTTGGGGCCATTGGGGACGGACCGCTTGTGGATTACGGGGGAACTGGTCTGGGTTCTGGTCGGCTAGGCGGAGGCGTAGGGGGGCGGCTTCGGCGCGGGCTTCTCGTACGGAGAGGACTACCTGGGGGAAGTTGGCGATGCGGCCTAGCTCGACTACCGGGGGGACTAGAGGGCTGGTGGCCATCACTTGGCGGGTTGGTCCTTCGGTGGCGCCGCCTTGTCCATCTAGCAGGATCATGCGGTCGGCGTAGGAGGCTACGCGCTCTAGGCGGTGTTCGGCGATGACGGCGGTTAGGCCGAGGTCGTGGACTAGGCGGAGCAAGGCGGCTAGGACTTCTTCGGAGGAGACGGGGTCTAGGGCGGAGGTGGGTTCGTCTAGGACTAGGGTGCGGGCGCCGGTGGCGAGGACGGAGCCGATGGCGACTCGTTGTTGTTCGCCGCCGGAGAGGGTGCGCAGGGCTCTGGTTCGTAGGTTGGCTAGACCGAGGATGTCGAGGGTTTCTTCGACTCGGGTCCGCATTAGGGCTGGGGCGAGGGCGAGTTGCTCCATACCGTAGGCGAGCTCTTCTTCGACGGTGTCGGTGACGAAACCGGCTAAGGGGTTCTGGGGGACGACGCCGATCAGGTGGGCGAGATCGCGTGGGGGGTGGTCAGCGGTGGAGTGGCCATCGACGCTGATCCGCCCGGTGACGATGCCCCCGGTGAAATGGGGGACGTGGCCGTTGATCAGGCCCAACAGCGAGGACTTGCCCGATCCCGTACGACCGGCGACCAGAACGAGCTGGCCGTCCGGGATCGTGAGGTCGATCTCACTGAGAACTTGGGGGGTGTCTGCGCTATAGCGGAGCGAGACTCGCTCAAAGATAATCACCGGCCATCCCCTCCCTGACTAGCGGGAACATGGGGACGGTGCTCCTCGCTGCGCTCGTCAACGGTTTCCTTAGCCTCAGCATAACAAGTGAACTTGCTCTGCTCTCGGCTGGCGTCACCGTTCTGGTGTTCCTGCTTGTCAATAGGCGTATCTGGTGGGTTGGCGAAACGAAACGCCTTACGATTAGGGGAGACATGGGGACGGTCCTGGTGTCTCTCCTTGTCAATAGGCGTGTCTGGGTCCTGGACGGAGTGGAACGCCGCGTGACTAGGTGGAACACCGGAACCGTGCTCCTCGCTGCGCTCGTCAACGGTTTCCTTAGCCTCGGCACAACAAGTGAACTTGTTGTGCTCTCGGCTGGCGGAACCGTCCCCAGGTTCCACCCCATGCCCATGCTCCAACCCATGTTTCACGGGTTCGGGGGGTGGGGTGACTAGGGAAGGGAGCATTAGGGTGGCTAGGGCGATTAGGGTTGGGAGGCTTAGGGGGGGCCAGGTCATCGCCAGCGGGTACATCACTAAAGGTGCAGCCCCTGCGAGGACAATGGCGATGGTGGCGGCAATAGCGGAGCCGAGGACGAGCCATTCGGGCAGGGCCATGGGGTCGGGGCGGTAGCGGCTACGTTGGACGCGACGACCGCTCAGGCGTAGACCGGCCAGGCCACCGACCAGCCCGCCGACCACCATTGGCAGACCCATCCACAGAGGGGTGGATGAGGGGGCGAGCAGACCGTAAGCACCGATAGACAAGGCGATAGTGGAGCCCAAGAGCAAGACCGAGGTCCAGCCGCGGGCGGTCCCAGAGACCGCGAGGCTGCGCCCGTACCCCCTTGAATCCATCGCCCCCGCCAACAACAGGGAACGGTCGAGGGCGTCGGAGAGGACGGGCATGGCGATATAGCGGATGAGGTGGACCCCCTTGCCGGTCTCGGCCCGCAGTTGGCGGGCGCGCCGGACCCGGACTAGGGACTCCGCCAACTGGGGGAAGACCGATAAGGCGATGACAACCACCGTACCCCACTCATACAAAGCCCCCGGCACCGCCGCCAGCAGGCGCTTGGGGTTAGCCAGAGCGTTGGCGGCCCCAATCGCCAGGATCATAACGCCCAACTGAGCCCCCGCCGTCGCCGCCACGATGAGGGCTTCAGCGGAGACCGGGCCGAACAGGCGGATCGCCGATAGCGGGCCGGGTAAGGTCCAAGTCGGCAAGTTGAATAGCACGGTTGGGCCGGCTGCCGAAAAGACAATCCTTAACCCCATTCGCATCAACACAATGAAGATCGCCAGATAGACGTACAGCCGAAAAGCCAGGGCCCAAGGGGCGGTAGAGCGGCGGTGCAGGACCGTGTAGACGATGATCAGAACCAGCCCCCCGAGCAGGAGCGGATTGGTGGTCCGGGTCGCCACCACCGCGCATCCGAGCGCCCAACCCCACCAGGCGCCTGGGTGGAGGGGACGCGCCAAGCGGCGTGGCGATCGTGTCTTAAGGTCCATTATCCGTCGGTTTCTTTGGCTCTCGAGGGCTACCCACCCTAGCTTAGTGCCGCGCCGCAGATAAACTATACGAAGATGAGGCTGGTGGCGACCACCACCATAGTCGCCACCAGCCCTCGCAACCGTGGGGCACCTCGGGCGATCGACGGGCGCTGACGATCAACCGGAAGGGACTAGGTTGCGGATGCCAATCAGGCGCGACCACCGCCTGATTAGCTATTGAACCACTTCAGCCGCCAGCCATGTGGGAGGGGAAAATCCGGCACCGACGGCCTCATAAGTGGAGGTATGGGAGGTCAGCTGGGATGCCGACCACGTACGGGGGAGGTCAATCTTCCTGGTCGCGACCCCGTTAGCTTTCGCTATAAGCCGCCTTTGCGACTCCCCCGTCCGAACAGGTTATTCGATTGTGTAACTCACATTAGCACATAATTGTCCAATTTTAACAATGTTAAAACGAAAAAACGGCGATGTTGTGTTGTTTCTCACAGTCGAGCAGCGGCGGCCTGAATCGTCGCATCGGTGGCGGTCAAAGCCACCCGTACATGGTTCACCCCCGCCGGACCATAAAAATCCCCCGGCGCGACGATAAGCCCGCGTTCGGCCAGCCAATGGGCCGTCGCCCGCCCCGACTCACCCCTGGTTGCCCACAGGTAGAGCCCGGCCTCAGAATCGTCAATCGTGAACCCCGCCGCCCCCAGCGCCGCCGCCAAGATCGCTCGCCGCGCCAGATAGCGCTGACGCTGGGTTTCGACATGCTCCTGATCGGCGAGTAGCACGGTCATCGCCGCCAGCACGGGAGTGGACACCATCATCCCGAGATGTTTGCGCAACTCCAGCAGCTCCATCACCACCGACTCGTCGCCGACCACAAAACCGGCCCGATAACCCGCGAGGTTCGATCGTTTCGACAAAGAGTTCACGGCCAGGATCGAGTCAAGACATCCCACGTTGACTTGGTAATTTAGTATGGAGGTCGGCT
>JAIRKB010000077.1 GCA_031260385.1 Propionibacteriaceae bacterium
TCAACCCATTGATTACCGCGACGCTTTTGGCCGCAGACTCAAAGGTGAAGTGGCCATAGTTGAGTATCAGACCCCAGGTGGTCCGCTTGAGCGTGATGTCGAGGATACGCGCTAGGGGAACGGTCGCCAGGTGGCGGGTAAAAACCCCGTGCACTCGAAAGACCCGTTGGTTCGTCACCACGAAGCGGTCCATTGACAAGGTATGGAACCGCCATAACCCCAACATACAGACACTGAAACCAATCATGATCACCACTGGCCACTGATCGTAGAAGACCACCGCCAACAGGAGGATCGCTAGACCGCTGAGCAGGATCGTCATCGCCGCGGCGACCTTGCCGGGGTGTCGAAAGCGTTTCGCTGGCACCGCCCGCACCCGCCGGAACCCGAAAAAGCTGATGATCAAGCCAACGACGAATAAGGCCGGTTGGATGATATCGGTGATCGTCGACAGCAGAATAATGGCCACACCAACCAAAACGATCAGAATCGGCGGAACCATGGTCACAGGATGTTTGCGGATCTCCTCAATTAAGGCTTCACCTTCCGCGTCGATCAGATAGCGCTCGATGCGAGGGTCGATGTAGCTAATTCGCCTGATGCGTGCGCGCATGATCGTCTATTACGAGCCGACAAGGCTCATCAGCAGGGTGTATAGACCAGAAAGGAAGGCCTTGATGATCGTCAAGAACCCTTTGACAGTATCCCCTATCGCCTCTGGATATTTGATGATCAGGTAAACGACAAGCAGGATGCCTAGGACACCTAATCCCAATTTGAACTTGCCCATCGCGTCCGCCCTTTGTTGGATAAACAGTATGTGGGAAGAGTTACCAACACCACAGTACTGATAACCTTCCAATGCCATCATGCCGTATATCGAGCCAACCTGGTCACTTCGGCGCGCGTTTCTCGACAATTAGTTGACGAACTAACCCGGACAGCGGTCACAAGCTCGACTAACTATGAAAGACTTGGGGTATGGAAAATTCTGATCTATTCGTCTGCGTCGACCACGTCGGCTATGCCGTACTTAACCTCGATGAAGCCATTAAGTTTCACACCGAGGTCTTGGGCTTTCGAGTCCTGCATCGCGAGTTCAATGAGGAACAAGGGGTGGAAGAAGCCATGTTAGGCACCGGGGCTCAACTGCCCGAGTCCACCCAGATCCAGCTTTTGGCTCCCCTGTCCCCCGATTCCGCTATCGGCAAGTTCATCGCCGCCAACAACGGTCGCGGTGGAATCCAGCAGGTCGCCTACCGGGTGACCGACATTGACGCCGCTAGCGCCCTCTTGCGGGAGCGCGGTTGCCGCCTACTTTATGATGCCCCAAAAATTGGCACTGGCGGCTCGAGAATTCAGTTCGCTCACCCCCGCGACACTGGCGGAATTCTACTAGAAATAGTGGAACCAGCGACTTCCCACTAAGCCATTAAATGAAGTAGAGTGGTGCACGCCCTGGGAGAACTTCCCCCCAGGGCTTGGGGCAATATTGCAAAGGAGCCGCCGTCATGACTGCCGTTTCGAATCCTGAGCTGGATCAACAAGGTGACGCTGCCGGCACCGGATCCTTCCAGACCGAGATGCGGGGATACAACAAGGGTCAAGTTGACACCTATGTTCAAACCCTGAAAGACAAGATAACCGATCTTCACAAGCAGTTGACGGAGGGGGGTGCTCAACCGGCCCAGCAGGACTCCGCCGAACGTGAAATTGATGTTGATCGACTGTCCGGTCACGCCGCTCAGATCCTCCACGCCTCTCAGGCTAAGGCCGATGAAATCGTCTCCACCGCCATGCGGGAAGCTCAGCGCATCACCGCTGAGGCCACCAGCGCTGCCCAGGAGATCCGCGCTAGTGGTCAACGTGAGATCGACGCTCTACGCGCTTCGGCGATGGACAACCTCGCTTCGGTTCGCGAACAGCAGATGACTGACATTCAGCGCGTGCTTGACCATGCCAAGGCCGATGCCGATGCCTCCCTGACGGCGGCGCAAACTCACGCTGAAGGCCTGGTTGAGCAAGCGACCCACGAAGCGGTCACCATTCGCGAGACTGCCGAACGCCAGGCTTCGAAAGCCCGCAATGACGCCGAGACCGAGTCCACTCAGGCTCGCCTCGCCGCTCAGACTGCTCGCGACACCCTGATCGCCGATGCCCACAAGGCGATGGAAGAGGCTCAGGCGATGAAGACAGCCGCCCTCGCCGAGGTTTCCGCCAAGCAGGAGTCGATGACTTCCAAGCTCGCTGAGGAAACCCAGCTCGCCACTAACATCCGTAATACAGCCGTCGCCGAAGCCGAGCAGATCCGCCAGGAAGCAGCCGCTCACGCTCAGCAGCTCCTCACCGCTGCTCGTCACGAGATTGAAGGCCTGCAACAGAAGATCACCTTGGAAGCCGCTAACCGTCGCTCCAAGCTCCAGGCCGATATTTCCGCTCTGCAGCAGCGTAAGCGCTCCCTCACCCAGCAACTGGGCAACCTCTTCGGTTTGGGTCAGACTGCGGCTACCCAGTTCACCGAAGATGAGTGGTCAGACCTGCCCGAGATTAGCTTCTCTGGCGAATACCAACCCGAGGCGACTGAACCAGCCGCCAAGTAACAGCCTCGACTAACCGCCTGTTCTAGTGATCAGCTCTAGAACAGGCGGTTTTCGTCTTTGTCTAAACCGCGCAACTCGTCGTAGTCAACCAGGACACAGGCAATCCCCCGGTCCTTGGCTAAGGTCCGAGCTTGGGCTTTGATCGCCTGGGCGGCAAAAATCCCCTCCACGGCGCCGAGACTGGGATCGCGCCGGAGCAGTTCGAGATAGCGGGTCAACTGTTCGACCCCATCGATCTCCCCCCGGCGCTTGACCTCCACCGCGACATAACCGCCTTCGGTCGTTCGACACATAATATCGACCGGACCGATCGCCGTTGGATATTCGCGACGCACCAGACTTAGATCAGACCGGATGCGTTCCGGATGTTCGCTCAAGAGTTCTTGGAGATGGGCTTCGACACCGTCTTTGACCAAACCGGGGTCATTGCCAAGCTCGTAGAGGTTATCGGAGATGATCTCGGCAATCGCGATCCGCAAAACATCGGATCCTCGATTGGTCAGAGTCCAGACTTGAGCTAGTCCCGCCTGATCGGGTTGATGATCGATCACCAGCTCGCAAGGCGCCGACATCCAGTTCAAGGGTTTGTAGGCGCCCCCATCACTATGCACCGACACGGAACCATCCGACTTCACCATCACCAAGCGCTTGGCGAGGGGAAGATGAGCCGAGAGTCGACCAGAGTAGTCGACCGCGCAAGTGGCGATCAGCAGCCGCATAACTAGCCGAGGCTAGCCGATTGGATATGCCCACCCTCGGCTGGGCGCCCACCATTGTAATCAGCGTAGATATCATTCGGGTCAATCCCTTGCTCAGCGATCGACTCAACCACTGTCATCGAGCCTGGCTCGACACTACCGAGGACGACGTAATTTGGCGGCAAACCGGCATTAGGAGCGAGCACAATAAAGAATTGGGAACCATTGGTGTTCGCCCCGCTATTGGCCATCGCTACGGTGCCATAGGTATAGGTCTCTTTCCCCGATAGTTCGTCATCAAAGCGGTAGCCCGGACCACCGCTCCCGGTCTCGGTGGGGTCACCACACTGGAGGACGAACCCCGGCGCTAACCGGTGGCAGTTCGTGTCATCAAGATAACCCTGGGTTACCAGGGAGGTGAGGGAGTTGACCGCACAAGGGGCAACACTGGGATCAAGCTGGATGATCACGTCGCCGGCATCCATGTGCAAGGTCATCTTCAGAGCAGAATCATCGGTAAAAGACGGATCGCTCGGTGGCAGATCAACATCCTTGGCCGCCTTGCCAGTTGGGTCGTAGCGACATAGACCGACTCCGGTGTTGGGGTCACCACCGCCGGAGGGATCACCACCGCTAGTGGTGGTGGTCGAACACCCGGCCAAGACGCCAAGAATCACACCGACGGCCGCCACGCGCAGCCACTGCTTTCGAACCTTCATAGTACCCTCCCGGTTAGACTATTCCCATGGTCAACCTAACTAGGATATACACCCGCACCGGCGATCAGGGCCAGACACGACTGGTGGACAACGCTTTAGTCGCAAAATCCGATCGCCGTCTTGAGGCTTACGGCACGGTTGATGAGGCAAATAGTGCAATTGGCGTCGCCTTGGCTCTCCCCCAGGTGCCCGAACGAGTGGCCGTAGTCTTGGGGTCGATCCAAAATGAGCTCTTCGACCTCGGCGCTGACCTCGCCACCCCCTACACGGAGCAAGCCAAGAACCGGGCTATTCGCGTTGAAACCCCTTGGGTCACTCAACTCGAGACCTGGTGTGACGAGTTCGCTGCCGGTCTAGAAGATCTGAAGTCCTTCCTCCTCCCGGGCGGTGCTCCTTTAGCAGCTAGTCTCAACCTCGCTCGGACCATCGTCAGGCGCGCCGAGCGGGCGGCTTGGGCCGCTGCCGAAGTGGTGGAGATCAATCCGATCGCGATCGCCTACCTCAACCGTCTCTCCGACCTGCTCTTCATCCTCGGTCGCTATGCCAATCGCCAAGCCGGGATTGCCGAAGTCCTCTGGACTCCGGCACCAACCAGGTGAGACGCGATGTCCCACCGCCGCTCCAAACACCTGCGCCCGCCTCGCCCTCTGGCATCCGTCCACCCGTACGCCGAAGAAAAGTCCGATGGCCGCTGGATTGTCCAAACCATGCCCGGTGCCAAGACCCTCAAGACCTACCGCTGTCCCGGCTGCTCTGCCGCTATCTCCCCGGGCACCGCCCATATCGTCGCCTGGCCGGACACCCCCGGCCTTGGCGATGATCGCGCTGTCGACGCCCGTCGCCACTGGCACACCGCCTGTTGGGAGCGCCACCGTTAGGCGCTGAGACGAACCACCAGGTTACGATCCCCCCAGGCCCCATCGATACGAGCGACCGGTGGCCAGTATTTATCGGGACCACCGGACAAAACCGGGCCGGGGGTCCGGCCTTGGGGATTGGTCGCTTCGGCTCGGGTGTAGGGATGAGTCCACTCCCCTGTTAGACGTTGAGCGGGGTGAGGGGCATTGCTAAGGGGGTTGTCGTTGGCGGGCCAGAGGCCTGCCGCAACCTTATCGATCTCGGCGCGAATTGATTCCATAGCGCCACAGAAACGCTCCAGCTCCGCGAAGGACTCCGACTCGGTCGGCTCAACCATCAGGGTGCCCGGCACCGGGAAACTCATGGTTGGCGCGTGAAAACCGTAATCGATGAGGCGTTTGGCGACGTCATCAACCGTTATCCCGGTGGCATGGGTGATCCCTCGAAGATCCAAGATGCACTCGTGGGCGACGCGGTTGTCCGACCCAACGTAGAGGGTTGGGAAGCAGGGCGCTAGACGTTTGGAGACATAGTTCGCGGCGATTACGGCATCCACTGTCGCCTGGGTTAGACCCTCCGAGCCCATCATTGCAATATAGGCGTAGGCGATCGGCAGGATACCAGCGGAACCGTAAGGAGCCCCCGACACTGCCCCCTCCTGGCTGCCTAGAAGTTCATGCCCGGGCAGGAAGGCAGCGAGGTGGGCTTTGACACCAGTGGGACCGACCCCCGGTCCGCCACCGCCATGCGGCATCGCAAAGGTCTTGTGAAGGTTTAGGTGGGTGGCGTCGGCACCCAACTCACCAAGGCGCACCAAGCCAACCAGGGCGTTGAAGTTGGCGCCATCAACATAGACCTGACCGCCCGCCTGGTGAATAATCTGGGCAATCGTTGGCAGGCCAGACTCGTAGACCCCATGGGTGGAAGGATAGGTCACCATCAAGCAGGAGAGTTCGTCGGCATAGGCGGCCACCTTCGCTCGCAGATCGTCTAGATCGATCGAACCATCGGTCGCGACACCAACCGGGATCACCCGCAATCCCGCCATCGCCGCCGAGGCCGCGTTCGTACCATGAGCCGAAGTGGGGATCAAACAGACGCGACGGGCCACCTGACCGAGTGAGTCATGGTAACGCCGGATCGCCATCAACCCAGCAAACTCACCTTGAGAACCCGCATTGGGTTGGAAGCTCAGTGCCTCGAAGCCGGTGATCTCGCACAGCCACTGCGACAGGTCCGCCAAGAGCTCGGCATAACCTTGACTATCGGCGCTCGGCGCATAGGGGTGTAGATTAGCGAAGCCCGGCAACGAGATCGCCTCCATCGACGCTGCCGAGTTCAACTTCCTCGTGCAAGAACCCAAAGGAATCATGCCACGATCGAGGGCATAGTCCCGATCAGCGAGGGTGCGCAGATAGCGCATCATGGCGGTCTCCGAGTGGTGAGCGGAAAACACCGAGGCTTTCAGATAATCCAAACCCCGCATGTGGTCGGCGAGGTGGGAGTAGACCGCGCTGGAGTCTGGGGCCGGTGGATAGGTGAGCAAGAACACTCGAGCGAGGGCCGTCATCACCGTCTCATCGATGCCTTCCCCGAAGGTTAAGAAGACGGCATCGCCTTGTTGACGAATCCCAATCCCCGCTTGACGGGCACGCGCCACCAGATCGGGGCCCCGACCGGGCACCCGCAGACCGACCGTGTCAAAGAAGTCGTCGCTAACCAAGGTGTAGCCAGCGGCCTTGGCCGCCTCAGCGAAACGGAGGGCTTGGCCGTGAATACCGCGCGCGATCTCGACTAGGCCGAGCGGTCCATGCCAGATTGCGTAGAAAGCCGCGCAGATCGCCAGGAGGACCTGCGCCGTGCAAATATTGGAGGTCGCCTTGTCGCGCCGGATGTGCTGCTCTCTGGTCTGCAGGGCAAGACGGTAGGCGACCACTCCATCGGCATCGCGAGATTGCCCGACCAATCGTCCCGGTAGTTGGCGTTCCAGACCGGGGCGGACAGCAATGAAGGCCGCCGACGGGCCGCCGTACCACAACGGGATACCAAAGCGTTGCGCCGAACCGACAGCAATATCGGCTCCCCAAGCCCCTGGTGGACTGATCATGGTCGCCGCCAGCAAATCGGTGGTTGCCACCACTAGGGCGCCTTTAGAGTGGGCGGCGTCGGCGATGGTACGGGTGGTTTCGGCGCTCAGCAGACCCCCATCAGTGGCCAACTGGGCGACCACCACGCAGAAGGGGTCACCCTCGGCGATTGCCCCAAGCAGATCCCCGCTGACGACGACCGGAATCCCCAAGGCGGCAGCGCGAGTCTGGACCACATCGACACTAGCGGGGAAGACCGCTTCGTCAACGATCACGCACTGGCCAGTTTTAACACTGCGTCGCGCCAGGGTAACGGCTTCGGCCAGCGCCGTTGCCTCGTCGAGGAGCGAAGAACTAGCCATTGGTAAAGCCATTAGGTCCCCGACCATGGTTTGGAAGGCGATCAGGGCTTCTAGGCGCCCCTGAGAGATCTCCGGCTGGTAAGGCGTGTAGGCGGTATACCAAGCGGGGTTTTCGAGGACGTTGCGCCGGATCACCGGCGGAGTAACGGTTGGCCAATAGCCCATCCCGTACATCGGAATGACTTGGTTATTCTTGTCGGCTAAAGAGCGTAAGCGCGCTGCGACTGCCTGGGAGTTCCCCGCTGGTGGTAACGAGAGGGGCCGACCACCCCTGATCTCACTGGGCAGGGCTGAGGCCACTAGCGCTTCACAACTGGTGACACCAAGCAAGCGCAAGGCCTGGTCGCGGTCAGTTTCGGTCATTCCGACATGACGGGATACGAAGGACATGTCAGCTATCCTAGCGCGGCCATCATTGCGAGCAGAGCGCGGTAATCAGGCACTGCGGCGAGCCCGGCGCCGTTCACTTAACTCATCGGTCCAAACTGCGGCGACATCGAAGGTTGGTAATTCGACCAACTGGCCTTCGACATCGTGCCAAACTCCCGCCATGTTGATGGCAAACATCGCTTGACCGCCGCGGACGAGGTCAATGATCTCTTTATCTTCGGTGCACTCGAACACCGAGGTTCCATCGGAGATCAGCGTCACCGAGGTGACCTCAACCGCACCGCGAGACCGCAGGTGGTTGATCGCCAGGCGGATCTGTTGGAGGGAGACCCCCGTATCAATGAGCTTTTTGATGACCTTAAGCATCAGGACGTCGCGGAAACTGTAGAGGCGCTGTGACCCAGAACCCTCCGCCGCGCGAATCTCTGGCACCACCAGACCGGTCCGCGCCCAGTAGTCGAGTTGGCGATAGGTGATGCCAGCCGCCTGGCAGGCGATCGGGCCCCGATAACCAACTTGCTCACTCATCACTGAGAAGTTCCCCTCGAACAGGGAATCCTGGGTGTAATCAGCGTCCATGGTTGCCTTCCGCACAGATCCATCTGCCCAAACGCTATGGCAGTTCCCAGGTTGCTTCAACGACCGAAGCCGCAGGCGGCGTGGCTCTCAACCTCTACTCCAGACTCGTTAATCGGACCGTACCTAGGAGTGATCAAGCCCAACCTGAAGGAGAGCCGCATGGGCTTGAATGATGACCTCGGCAATCTCCAAGGTCGCCTGACGAGCCATCTGGGGGCGTCGAATATAAGGGGAAGCCGCCAGGTTGATCAACTCGACCTCCCGATCCGCCGCGGCCTTGACCACCCGTAACTGTCGAGCCTCAATCCCCAATGGGGCGACCTTGACAGCGACAATCGCTAGGGTCAAGGCCTCCCAACCATAGTAGGCCGTCCCCCGACGTAAGCGAATAATCCCTTGGCGCTCTAGTTCAATCATGCTGGCCTCGGGTAGGCCGCTGCGTTCCAGGAGCTCCTCGCGGGTTAGTCTCACCGGTGGGCGCTGACCGCCAATCGACCCGACGGGGCTCGCCGGTGGGTCGACCGGGCTAGCCCGAGGTGGTTCGATCGGTTCCGGTGAGGCGGGTTCGATCCCTTGATCAATCAGATCTAGGTTCTCGCGGATGACTTTTAAGGGTAGGTAGTTATTCTTTTGGGCGCTCAGGATATAGCGCAGTCGCTCAACATCGGCTTTCGAGTAACGCCGAAAACCGGAGGGGGCTCGCTCGGGGGTAATCAACCCTTCCGACTCCAGAAACCGAATTTTGGAGATGGAAATGTCCGGGAACTCGGTCTTGAGTAAACTGAGGACCTTCCCAATCGCGAGACCCGGCACCGCCATTATTCAGTCCCAGTAGTCCCAAAGAAATAGATCATCTTGTATTTGCCGATCTGCACTTCGTCCCCGTTACGCAGCAGTCGCGACCCCCGCAGTAATTGCCGACCAACGTACGTCCCATTCAGCGATCCCAAATCCTCGACCGAGAAAGAGCCCTGGTCTTTGGTGAACTTCACATGCGAACGCGACACCGTAATGTCGTCGAGGAAGATGCCCGACTGCGGATGACGCCCGACAATGATCGTGTCTTCACGCAACAGGAACCGCGCCCCCTGACCGGGCCCCTTGAGGACCAACAATAAGGCGGAACCGATCGGCAAGGCTTCGATCGCGGCAATATCGTCGCTACTGAGTTCGTTCGTCAAGGTGGTATCTTCAAAAACGGGCATCGTTGTTGTCGAGTCGGCGGGACTTTTCCCACCGCAACGTGAACAGAACCGCGCCTCAGCGTCCATGTCAAAACCACAAGATGGACAGATAGCCATGATTTCTCCCTCCTTTAACCGTTCCCTTAGTCAAGTGTGCTGGCGTAGGTGTCGGCATCCAATAGTCCAGCCAGTTGATCCCTTTGAGCGATCTGAATCTCAAATAACCAACCTGATCCGTAGGGGTCAGCATTGATGATCTCTGGATTATCGGCAGCGCCATCATTAACCAAGCTAATTACTCCATCGACTGGGGAATATACCTCTGAGACAGACTTGGTTGACTCCAAAGTGACAACCGAATCTCCCACCCCAACGGTATCACCTATCGTCGGGGTTGAGACAAAGACAATATCGCCGAGAGCGTCCGCAGCATAGGCAGTAATGCCTATCCGCAGGATCGAATCGGGTCCTTCCTTAATCCACTCGTGGTCAGCGGTATACTTCAAGTCGGCCGGAAACTCGGTCATGATACTCCTTTGCGCGTGTGTCCTGGTGACATTCTTGCGCATGATGAGGCGAAATAGTTATAACCTGCCTAGGCGTGTTTCTCGCTACGCTCGTCAACCTCTTCCTTGGCTTCGGCAAAATGAGTGAACTCATTCTGCTCTCAGCCTGCGTCGAGGTGTTTCTCACCAACTCTGGCTCGCGGGGTGTTCTTGATGAACCAGATTCCTTGGTACATATACAAAATCGCCGCCCACCAGTAAAAGAAGGTGCCCCATAAGACCACTGCCCAGCCGAAGGTGGTGAAGTAGAGGGCGCCGGTGACCCCGAGTTGGCCGAGTAAGACGATAGGGAAGGCATATAACAAGCAAAAGGTGGCGATCTTGCCAAGGAAATGTACGGGTAGTGAGGCATATCCCCGGGCCCGTAAGGCCGGAATCAGAGTTGATAGCATCAAATCCCGGGCCACTAGGACTATTACCAAAGCCCAGGGCAGGATCCCCCGGGCGGCTAAGCCGAAGATGATCGCCAGAATATATAAACGGTCGGCGATCGGGTCGAGGACTTGGCCTAGACGCGAGACCTGTTTCCAGGTTCGTGCTAGGAAACCGTCCAGAAAGTCGGTCACCCCCGCGACCGCTAAGATCCCCACCGCGATGGCGTCCCATTCCGGACCCAGCAGACACCACAAGAAGACAGGGATGCCAGCCAGCCGGACGAAGGAGAGCAGATTTGGCACGGTCAGAACCCGGGTAGTGTCAAAAGCGTCGATCGGTGGGGTCGAGGGCACGGTCATTCCTGGCTCCAGGTCTTGGCCAGGAGGGCGCGGGTTTCGGCGAGCAGTTGGGGCATGGCCTTAGTCTGGGCAATGATCGGGAAGAAATTGGCATCACCAGCCCAACGCGGGACGACATGTTGATGGAGGTGGCCCGCCACTCCAGCGCCAGCGACCGCACCTTGGTTGATCCCCAAGTTGAAGCCGGCTGGGGTCGACGCCCGCCGGATCACCGCCATCGCCGTTGCCGTCAACTGCGCGACCTCCTCGCGTTCGGCGCGCTCAAGGTCGGTATAGTCCGCGACATGACGATATGGGCAGATCAGAAGGTGTCCCGGGTTGTAGGGGAAGAGGTTCAAAATGACATAAGCCACACTCCCCCGATAAACGATCAGGCCTTCGTCATCGCTCGTCTGAGGCGCCTCGCAAAAGGGACAACCCGTGGTCCGGGCCGGACGATCAAGATAAGCCATGCGATATGGCGTCCACAGGCGTTGCAAGCCATCTTCAACGCCGACTGATTCTGGGGCCATATTCGAATTCTACCTACGCTCCGCGATCGTTGCGACTATCTCGTCGATCGCCTCGGCAACTGGCACGCCATTATTCTGCGACCCATCGCGGTAGCGGAAGGAGACCGCCGCCTCAGCTTGGTCGCTCGCCCCGGCGATCAGCATAAAGGGGACTTTCTCCCGGGTAGCATTGCGGATCTTCTTCTGCATCCGATCCTCGGAATCATCCAACTCCACCCGCACCCCGCGAGCCTTCAGCTGGTCGAGCACGCCACCGAGATAGTCGTTGAAATCCGAAGACACCGGGATCCCAATCACCTGAACCGGCGCTAGCCAAGCCGGGAAAGCCCCCGCATAATGCTCCGTTAACACCGCGAAGAACCGCTCGATCGAGCCAAACAGAGCGCGGTGAATCATCACCGGACGTTGATGGGAACCGTCGGGAGCCGTGTATTCGAGTTCGAAGAGCTCCGGCAGGTTGAAGTCTAGTTGGATGGTCGAAACCTGCCAGGTCCGACCGATAGCGTCCTTAACCTGGACCGAGATCTTCGGGCCGTAGAAGGCTGCTCCCCCGGGATCCGGCACCAAGACCAGTCCGGACTCCTCGCCCACTTGACGGAGAACTTCGGTCGCCTCTTCCCAGACCTGGTCGTCGCCAACATACTTAACGGGATCCTTGGTCGACAGTTCCAGATAATAATCACTGAAGCCATAATCAGCGAGTAGGTCCAAGACGAAGCGCAACAAGGAGGCCAACTCGTCTTTCATCTGGTCGCGGGTGCAATAGATGTGGGCATCGTCTTGGGTGAAACCCCGACCGCGCAACATCCCGTGCACCACCCCGGATTTCTCATAACGGTAGACCGTCCCAAACTCGAATAGCCGCAAGGGTAGTTCCCGATAGCTCCGCCCGCGCGAGCGGAAGATCAGGTTATGCATCGGACAGTTCATCGGCTTGAGGTAGTAGTCCTGACCGGGTTTCCGCACCGTCCCATCGGCGTTTAGCTCCTCGTCGAGGTGCATCGCCGGATACATCGCGTCTTTATACCAATCGAGATGTCCCGAGATCTCAAATAGCCGCCCTTTGGTGATATGCGGAGTGGCGACAAAGGAGTAACCCGCCTCGAGATGCCGGGCGCGGGAATAATTCTCCATCTCCATCCGGATGATCCCACCCTTGGGATGATAGACCGATAGCCCAGGCCCAATCTCCTCAGGGAAACTAATCAGATCGAGTTCCGTCCCCAGTTTGCGGTGGTCGCGCTTGGCGGCCTCCTCCATCCGGGTCTGGTAGGCCGCTAGGTCTTCGCGGGTCGCCCAAGCCGTACCATACACCCGCTGCAGAGTGTCGTTAGCCTGGTTACCACGCCAATAAGCCGCCGAGGTCTTGGTCAGCGCCACCGCTGACAGGTAGCCGGTGTTCGGAACGTGGGGCCCACGGCAGAGATCCTTCCACGCCACCGACCCATCGCGCCGGACGCAATCGTAGAAGGTCAGTTCGGCGCCCACCTCGACGGCGGCATCGTCATCGGCTTTCGTACGAGCGGTGATTAACTCGATCTTGTACGGTTCGCTAGCTAACTCCGCTAGGGCGGCAGGCTCATCGGTAGCTACCCGGCGGACGAAACGTTGCCGGTCCTTGATGATCCGAGCCATCACCTTCTCGACCGCCTTCAGATCCTCTGGGGTCAGCGGGGTGGTGGCAAAGTCATAGTAGAAACCATCTTCGATCGGCGGGCCGATCCCCAGCTTGGCGTCGGGGAAGACCTCTTGAAGGGCCTGGGCGGTGACATGTCCCGCCGAATGTCGGATGATTCCTAAGCCCTCGTCACTGGTCGCCAGGATCGGCTCGATCCGGTCGCAATCGGCGAGAGGCTGGGCCAGGTCAACGAGTTGCTCACCACGACGCATCGCAATGATCGCGCGATCAGCGCCGAAAAGGTCAAGTCCAGTAGTGCCTGCGTCCACCACCTGCTCAAGCTCGGAGCCCTCCCGAACGACGATGATTGAAATGGACATCAGACTTCCTTCCTGGGTTTGGGACATCGCCGCAAACCCAGGGACTATTCTGCCATAGCCAGCTTAGTGGAAGCCTCACTGGGTAACTTGTAAGTGGATGACGCCGTAATCGTAAGCCTTACGACGATAAACCACCGACGGTAGCGCACTGTCAGCATCGACATAGAGGAAGAAGTCATGACCGACCAACTCCATCTCGTCGAGGGCTTGAGCCAAGGTTAGGGGGGCCGACCAGAATAGTTTCTCGCGCACGACCATTGGGCCATCACCTTGGATTTCCAGACCGCCAACCTTCTTGACTGGGTGAGCGGGCGCCGTCGGTTGATCCTCGGACACCGGTGGCTCGATGGCTGGTTCGACGAAGCCAACCCGACGTAGATTACGGTGGGTGCGCCGCCGATCCTGGGCCTTGCGCAAGCGAATCTTCAGATGGTCAAACGCCTCATCGAAGGCCTGTGACTTATCCCCCGCGATCGCCTCAGCGCGGACGACCGGGCCCTTCCCGACCAGGGTGATCTCGACGCGAACCGCTTCCCCGGCTCCTCTGATCTCGGCTTGGGCTTGCACTTCGGCGCGAATGACCTTGTCAACTCGGGAATCCAACTCTGACATCTTCTTGGCAACCTGCTCGCGGAAGCTGTCGGTGACCTGTATCCTGCGTCCGGTGATTGTGACATCCATGATTCCTCCTTGAGTTGTGCACCAATATTGGCTTATGGCTTTACGTTAGCGGGACCTGGGAAGAAAAGGTAGTCTGGCCCGCAAACTTCCTCAAGATTCCTTCCTCGTAAGATCGTCGCGGCGACGGTCGCCAAGCCGATCGGTGCCGGTCCAGAGGCGCTCAGAGCGCGTACTCCTTCGCGTAAACTCGCCCCGGTGGTGACAACATCGTCGACCAAGATCACCCACCGCGATCCTTGCCCCCCGGTGCGAACCAGTGAACCAGCTAGATTACATTCTCGATCCGCACTCGACAGTTCGGATTGATCAGACACCCGGCGAGCGTGCGCCAGTAGGCGT
>JAIRKB010000065.1 GCA_031260385.1 Propionibacteriaceae bacterium
GTAGTCTGGACGACCTCGTCCAAGAACCAGCGGTCATGGGTCACCACGAGCAGGCCGCCTAAGCGGGCTGGCATGCGGGTCTTCAGGTGCTCGGCCAACCACCAAATTGCCTCCAGATCAAGGTGGTTGGTCGGCTCGTCCAACGCGAGAACGTCCCAGTCGCCCACCAGTAAGGCGGCAAGTGCGACTCGGCGGCGTTCCCCACCGCTGAGAGCGGCAACCCTTTGGTCCAGACTGATCCCGGCCAACAGTCCTTCAACAATGGCGCGCTTAGCAGGGTCGGACGCCCATTGATACGTCTGCTGCGAGCCAAACAGAGCCGTGACCACACTCGCCGTACCCATCTCCCACAGATCCTCGCCTTGGCCAAGGTACCCCACCCGCAGGCCGTTGCGGCGCGTCACCTGTCCGGAAGTCGGTTCCAGCCGCCCACTGAGCATGTTAAGAAGGGAGGACTTTCCGTCGCCGTTACGACCGACGATCCCGACCCGGTCGCCGTCGTCCAACCCGCAGGTAACGGCCTCAAAAACAACGGTGGTTGGGTACGTCAGGCCGATCCCGTCCGCGTTCAACAGGTGTGCCATGTGCCTCCTTAAGGACCGGGGGGCAGTCTGCCCAGCCCCTTCCGCGGCCAGATCGGCTACCTAACCGCTCCAGAGTACGCCACCCTCGCCCGCCTTGGTCGAACCGACGCTCGTCTCGAACAGGAATCCATCGCCTGGAACTACGCCTGGGCAGTAATCCAGAACCGATACCATCGGTGTGAATAGTCGCCGCCAGGGCTTGTGTTATGGGGGAGGACTGGTTCAACAACCGGTTTCTGTGGGCTCGAAGAACCTCACGCGGCGGCCCTGGTCACCGAGGGTGGCACGGGCGATTTCGATCGCTACCTGCAGTTGTTCAGCGGTCTGATAGCGATCAATTGGTTGTTTGGCGAGGGTCTTTAGGCAGACTGCGTCGACGGCTTCGGTTAGTTCGGGTTCCCAGGCTGACGGTGGGACTGGAGCGTCATGTAGATGCTGGGCTACCACCATAGGCGTGATACCGAGGAATGGTGGTCGACCGGTCAACAACTCGTACATCAAGCAACCTGCGCCGTAGAGATCCGATCGCCCATCGGTGGGGGCACCTTCGATCTGTTCGGGAGCGAGGTAGTGGGCGGTGCCAGCCACGGCGCCGGTTAGCGTTAAGGCTTCCATTGTCTTGATTCGGGCGATCCCGAAATCCAGGACTTTGACCGGTCCGGTTCGCGTGACCATTACGTTGGAGGGTTTGATGTCGCGGTGGATAATCCCCTGGCTATGGCAGTGGCCTAGCGCCGCCAAGACGGACCCCATAATGTCGAACCCGAGGGCTAGCGGTGGCTTACCGGCACTAGCCAATAGTTCCCGCAAGGTGTTGCCGATCAGGAGTTCCATGACAAGGTACGGGATCATCAGCCCCGTTAGATCGTCAAAGTAGTCGCCTGAGTCGATCACCGCCACGGTGTTGGGATGGCTACTGCTCACCAGTGCCTGAACCTCCCGACGGAAGCGCCGCTGAAAGATCGGATCTTCCGCTAGGTCCGCCTTGAGCAACTTGATGGCCACATCGCTATCCCCACTGGTATCCCGTGCTCGATAGACAACCGACATGCCTCCTTTACTCAGCCGAGTTCCGAGTAAGTAGCGGTTACCGATTAACGTCTCGCCCATCTTTCTACCTATCCAGATGTCCATCATTGTGTTCGGCTGGCCCTAGCCACAATATTTCTACTCGCCGCTCGAATGGTATTTCTAGATTAGCGTAAGTGAGCGCTCAGTGCGCCTTGGTGCTGTTGGGCACCACTCAAAAGGCTCCTAGAGAACAAACGAAATACGCTGTAAGGTTGGCCTCGATTGGTACTTTATTAGGAGTGGACGATGAGGAAGATCAACTCGAAGAAGTTTTGGAAGGGCATTGAGCGGGAGCGTAAGACCAGACAAATCGTCATCGCGGTTTTTGTGGTTTTTGCGGTGATACTCGGTGTCTTCGGGGTCATCGATGCTCGAAAGGATCTGGGGACCCCCCGGGATTTCGCGATTGAGGGTGAGGCGGCGAATGAGTTTGTCTATATCGATGTCGTGGCCCCGGCTTTTGTCTTCGCCAAGAAAGACAGTATCAAGTATTACTTTGTCTGGGATGCGAACGACTACATCTACATTGTTGACTTGCAAGCGAAGATGGTAGACAAGTTGGAGTCGGCAACGCCGGGGAACCCGGTGCGGATCTCTGGTTATAGCAAGGTGATAACCGACGAGATCAAGAACGTCGCCATTAGCGTGTATAACAGCAGTATTCCCGCAGACTGGGAGCGCGTCAACCGAGCTAACTTCGAATCTTCGTTCGGGAAATACTATCTGTGGGCGAGGGACGATCTGACGAATCAGATGGTGTTCTACGTCCTTGGTCTCATCATTCTCAGTATCGGCCTCGCTTTCTTAATCGCCCACCTAGTCATTGAGCGTCGCATCAGGCGGATCACCGACGGATTGTCTGCCGAACAGGCCTACCTAATTTCCCAGGAGGTCGAGAGCCCAGACACAGTGGTGGTTGGGAAGTCGGTCTTCCTCACTAGTAACCACGTCATCTCGATGGTTAAGAGCCTCCACATCGCGAACTACGCCGAGATCGCCTGGGTCTATTTCGTTGAAATCCGCCAAAACGGTATTCTGTCGAGTCGGGCGGTCAACATTTTCACGCGCGATCTGAAGAGCTGGAATATTCCGACCATCCCGTATGGCAAGTCCAAGAACGCCCATCTCCAGATCATTGAGATTATCGCCCAGCGGAACTCGAATATCATCATTGGCTTCACCGAAGAAAACAAGGTGATGATGCGGAACGCCGGGTTCAAGTTCTAGTGCTTTGTCCGGAACATCCCTAGAAGGTAATGATCGTCGTGGTGGCGTCTTGGGGGTTATCGGCATTGGCGACCCAACCGGCGAGCACCGACGCTGAAGCTTGCCAGTGGTGGTTACCGACGCTGACCTTGGAGACCCCCATCTCCGTAGCCCAGCTTTGCGCGAAAGCCGCCACTGACCACGCGACGGCTTCACTGCGGGCGGTGACGATCAGTTGGGAGGCGGAACCGGACTCCGGGGTCTCAATGGTGATCTGGGCGCCGTAGGCCCGATTCAGGTGGGCCTTGAGGCCGTCGGGGTCGGCAGATGCAGGGTTAGAAACGATACATGACCAGGTGGCCGGGGTTTCGCCGGAGAGAGCGGAGGCGAGGATCCGGGCCCGGTCGACGTGCTGGTCATAGGCATCGGGATAGCCACTACGCTGGACAGTCTGGGCGACGTCGCCGATGTCAGCGGTCTGCCAGTTGTGGACCATCTCGACCATGGTGTCGAAGAACTTCCGGGTTGCATAGTACGGATCGAGGATCTCCTCTACCGTTCCCCAACCTTGGGAGGGGCGTTGCTGGAAGATCCCCAGGGAATCGAGGTCACCGTGCTCTAAGTTGCGAATATCTGACTCTTGGAAGGCGGTGGCGAGACCGATCGACACTGCCCTGGCGATTAGGCCGCGCTCGGCGGCGACCCCGGCGATGATCGAAGCGTTGCGTGCCTGCTCGAGGTTGAGGGAGGCGGTTGTGGAGTTAACGGTGGCATAACAATGGGCAGAGGGAACCACGCTAGGCAAATCCCTTGTCAAGGGAACCGCCCAGCGAGCAACCAGCAAACCGCCAGCGACTAGGGCAATAACCAGACCACCAATCCAGAAGATGGGGACAAGACTGCGTTTCGATTCTGTGCTCACCAGATCAGCTCCAATTCAGAGTGGGGTTCAACTCCACCGGGCGATTGCCACGCGGGAGGGCTTTCACTTGACCAGTAATCGGGTCACGCAGATAAAGCCAACCAGCTTGACCCCACAGATCGAGGCCTTTGGCGACGGAACCGCCCGGTAAGGCAATTCTAGTACTGGCGGTGACCGATAAGCCCGCTTCGACAACACAGTCATCGCCAAGACTGATACCGATCCCGGCTTGGGCGCCCACCAGACAGCGCCGCCCGATCGTGATCATACGATGGCCACTGCCAGGCAGGGTGCCCATGATCGAGGCCCCGCCACCGATCTCACTGCGGTCGCCGATAATCACCCCGGCGGAGACGCGCCCTTCGATCATCGAAGCGCCAATCGTACCGGCGTTGAAGTTAACGAAACCGTCGTGCATGACAGTCGTACCTTCCGCTAGATACGCTCCCAAACGGACGCGATCGGCGTCGGCAATCCGGACCCCGCTCGGAACGACATAGTCAACCATCCGGGGGAACTTGTCGATGCTGAGAACGGTGAGACCGCCGAGGTGGCGCAGCCCGGTTCGGACCTGGTCGAAGTCATGTTGGGAACAAGGCCCCAGTGAAGTCCAAACCACGGTCGGAAGGATCGAGAACAGGCCATCAAGGTTGATGGTCCGGGGCGTCGCCAAGCGATGTGACAGCAGGTGGAGGCGAAGATAAGCATCGGGCACGGAAGTGGGGGCCTTATCAAGATCAATCGTCAGCTGGATGATTTCGTGGCGGACACGCCGCCGCTCAGCCGAAGGATCATCCCAGATCTCGACGCCATTATCCCTGGCGTCGGGGCCAAGACCGGGCTTCGGAAACCAACAATCAAGGATTCCGGTGCTCTCATGAAAGGTGGTAATGCCCACCCCTGACGCCGTACGGTCGCTCATATTATTAGCTTAGCGGCTGCAGTGGGCGTCCAGTTGGGGCCTGACATCGCGCGTCGCCAAACCGATAGACCGGCAACGCCAAATGAGCAAGGTAGAATCGGTCTATGGCGAAGAACTATTCGATCCGAGAACAAGGTGGGGTTATCCGACGAGGCTCCCACCACGAGGCCCTCACCACCGATCAGCAACTCTTGGATACCCGCGACGACTGGAAGAACGGCGACCCCTGGCGGGTGATGCGGATTCAAGCAGAGTTTGTTGAGGGTTTCGAAAACCTGTCTGGGATTAAGAGGGCAATCTCGGTTTTCGGCTCGGCACGCTGTGGGCCAGAGGATCCTTATTACCAGATGGCGTACGGGATGGG
>JAIRKB010000299.1 GCA_031260385.1 Propionibacteriaceae bacterium
AACGCGCCCTATCGCAGGTGGCTGATCTAGTGGTCTTCTTGACCCCAGAAGACGATGAAGCCGCTTTGCCCCTGAAAGATCGCATGCGTTTGGCCCAAGCGGGGGTCGACGATCTGCCAAATGTCTACGTCTTACCTTCGTGGTCTTTCATCATCGCCTTGACGGGCCAGCGCGCTGGCTCCTCGATTGGCCTCAGTTTGGATGCCTCGGTCTTCTGTGATTATGTCGCCCCGGCCCTGGACATTACCCAGCGGTTTATCGGTGAGGGTGCCGACACCAAGGAATACGTCCGGACACTAGCTCGGGTTCTGCCGCGCTCTGGCATCAAGGTGATCTCGATCCCCCGTCAGACCACCGGGCCAGGGGCCGTCACGACCGCCGAGGTTCGCGCCGTGCTGCAGACCGGCGACTTCGATTCCATTAGCCAGCTGGTGCCGCCCGAAACCATGGTTTATCTAATGGACCGTTTCCTAGCGCAGTCCGTTCAGACCTCCGGTGGTCCCTCCCGCAGCGGATTGGTGGCGAACTCCCTCCTTTAACCTCATCCACCGATTCATCGCTACTACGCGAGCAATCTGTGGATCAGGGTTTAAAGGATGTCAAAAACTGCTGATCTTGATAGTATGATATCCAGTGGTGAGCGCTGAAGTTCACAACAGCAGGAGACATTATCCCCACCCGAGTGAGGTACAAATGAATACGGCAATCATTATTGCCGGAGGTCGTGGCGCCCGCATGGGTCTTGACACCCCGAAACAATTCGTACTCGTCAACGAAAGGCCCGTGATTATCTATGCCCTCCAAGCCTTTGAAAATCATCCCAGTATCGACTCAATTGGCGTGGTCTGCCTTGAAGGTTGGGAAGGTATCCTTCACGACTATGCCACCCGTTTCGGAATCTGCAAGCTCGACTGGATCATTCCCGGTGGTTACACCACCCAGGAGTCGATCCTCGCAGGTGTTCTCCATCTGGAGGGACGCTGTCAAGCCGAAGACATCGTCATAATCCATGACGGGATCCGTCCACTAGTCGAAACCACGGTGATCTCCGACGTCTTGGCAGTCTGCAAGCGACACGGCAATGCGGTCACCGCCCTGCCGTACAACGAGCAAATCTTCCAACTCGACCCCCATGATCCCACCTCGACCGTCGCCTATATCCCGCGTGACAACCTGCGACGAGTCTCCACCCCTCAGGCCTACCGGTTCGGGCTATTGTTAGCCCGCTATCGGGAGGCTTTTCAAAAGGGGATCGGGATCGGGCAGTCCTCGTACGCCAACACGATGATGGCCGATCTGGGGGTGCGGCTGTATTTCTCGGCCGGGTCGGAGCGCAATATCAAGCTCACCACTCCCGATGATCTCGCCTTGTTCACATCGATGCTGGCGGCGAATCAGGCCCAGATTCCTGTGCTCGAACCCGCCTAGCCAAGGCTTGCCGATGAAATTGCTGAGCAACGAAACCTATCGTCAGGATGTAGCGCGCGTCGCGGGGGGGGCCCACGACTGGAATCGACTCCGAGGGGCCCACGTGGTCATCTCTGGTGCCTCGGGAATGATCGGCAGTTTTCTGGTTGATGTCTTGATGGCCCACAACCTGGGGCGGGGGTTGGATTGCACGATCCAGGCGCTCGCCCGCGATCCTGGTCGCCTCCATGAGCGGTTCGCGAGCTATGGCGATCACCCTAACCTGGTCTTGACTTCGCTTGATGTCACTAATCACCCGCTGCCCATCGCTAGCGCTGACTATGTTATCCACGGTGCCAGTAACACCCATCCGCTAGCCTATGCCGCCGATCCGATCGCGACGATCATGACCAATGTCCAAGGGACGTACGCCCTAGCGGACCTGGCGGTGCGTTGTGAGGCCCGGCGCCTGCTCCTACTATCTAGTGTCGAGATCTACGGCGAGAATCACGGTGGAGCCCGGTTCGCCGAAACCGATATGGGTCACCTTGATTCCAACTCCCTGCGGGCGGGTTATCCGGAGTCAAAGAGGGTGAGCGAAGCCCTTAGTCAGGCCTTCCGCGCCCAACACAATCTTGACGTCGTCATCGCCAGGCTACCGCGCGTCTTCGGACCGACCATGCGTGAGGACGACACCAAAGCGGCCGCCCAATTCCTGCGCGGGGCCGTCGCTGGTGAGGATATCCCACTCAAGAGCGCTGGGCATCAGAACTTTTCGTACGGCTATGTGGCAGACGTCGTTGCGGCGATCTTGACTTGCTTACTAGCGGGGGAAACCGGTGAAGCCTATAACGTTGCTCACCCGAGCTGTGACATTCGCTTGAAGGACCTCGCCCGGATCATTGCTGAGGTCGCGGGCACCCGGGTGGTCTTCACTCCACCGAGCGATTTAGAGCGTCGGGGGTTCTCCAAGGCCACCCTAGCGACGATGGACGGCGCCAAACTCGCCGCCCTCGGTTGGCAGCCGGCCTACGAGATCCGTGAAGCGATCGAGCGGACAGTCAAAGTCCTCAAGGAGGTGGCGTGACGCAGCCAAGTTGGGGTTTACTGGTGCAGCCGCTGCTCCAGA
>JAIRKB010000012.1 GCA_031260385.1 Propionibacteriaceae bacterium
GGCGGTTTCGGAAAGCACCTTGCCGGGGACCAGGGCGGCGGTGGCATCAACCGAGATCGAGGGGTTCCAGGTCATTTCCTTGAGCGCCATCCGATAGCGGTCGGTCGCGAGCAGGGATAGTTTCTCACCGTCAAACTCGATCCGGATGCCAGTGAAAACCGGCAGCAACTCATCGCGCCCAGCGGCGACGACCACTTGGGCGACGGCTTTGGCGAACTCGTCGGCACCCACCCAGCCCGAGGCCTTCGGCATGGTTGGTAGTTCCGGATAGTCAGCGACCGGCAGGGTTTGCAGCGCGAAGCGGGCCGATCCGCAAGTCAACTCCAACTCAGTTTGGGTGCTTGACAAGGTGACGGTCTTCGACGGCAGGGAGCGGGTAATATCGGCAAGCAGCTTTCCCGAGACCAGGACGGACCCAGGGGTCTCGACCTTGGCCTTCACACTGACCTGGGACGAGGTCTCATAATCGAAACTAGACAACGTCACAACATCGGCTTCCGCCCGGATCATCAGACCAGCCAGGATCGGATAACTGGGTCTAAGCGGTAAGCTCCGGGCCGCGCCCGCGACGGCATCGGCGAGAACATCCTGCTCAAGTTGTATCTTCATTTTCAACTCCTTGTCTAGGAATCATACCGACTTGTGTGATCCGATGGTTAGCTTTCACCCAGCATCACGCCAAGTGAGCTTCCCGCCCTGATTCTAGCGGGCGAGAGGCCACCATGAGAGAATTTGGTTGCTTTTAGACCAAGAATCGATCGCGGGATACCCAGAATTCACAAGGACTGACTTAGAAGCTTATGTAACTTATGAATCTCATAGTAGTAGTAGGCAGTGTGGATACTGTGGATAATCCGCGCAGCTAGTTGACCAGATCTGAATTACATCACTGGCATTCCTGTGGATAAACCTGTGGATACTGTGGAAAAACTGGGGATAGACCACCTAGGTGGCAGCTATCCCCAGCTAGATCCACAAGATTTACCCAGATTTATCCCCAACCGCAGTCAGGCGGACTAGAGTTCCGGACGGGGGGTTTCTCCATTCCTCATCGCCGCACTCAGGCGGCGGCGCTCACCCTCCCAGGCCTTGGCTTTTTCGATGAAGCCGCGGCGCGATAGGTGGGTGGAGTCCATCTCGTAAAAATCGCGATTCAAGCGAGTCAACGCGTCGGTCCACATTCGTTGCTGACTAGGATGGCGCGCTTGTTCGCGTAGTTCAACATAGACAGCGCGCAAGGCGCGACAGGCATTCTCACAGCTCGTCATGAGCTGGGAACTGTTCATTTGAGCGTAGCGGTCTTCATTCGTTTCCATCGTACCTTCCTCGTTTTGACCTCTACAAAAGGGGGGGCATGTGGTTGAGACAGTCGCGAGGGTAGTCAATCCCGTTATGGAAGCTTTACCCCGCGATATTGAGGATCCCAGTTATCCCACCACATCGTATTTAGGCTCGACCAAGAACGCTGATCGGTGGCAGCGGCTCAGGCGAGCGGCATTATGGAAGTTTCCGCTTCTAGTCTACTGGATTGGTGAGCGTATTTGCCTAGACAACACCAGGATCGTACGGTGATTGTTGCTTGAGGCGAGCGGTGATCTCGGAGATGGTGTTAAAAATTCCCCGGTCCTTAATCATCACTTCGGAAATCTTGCGGTAGGCATGCATCACCGTGGTGTGATCACGTTCGAAGAGGGCGCCGATCTTCGGTAGTGATAGCTCGGTCAGATCACGACACAGATACATCGCTACTTGGCGCGCCAAAGCGATATTGGCCGTCCGGGCGGCGCCGGTCAGATCGGCGACGCTGAGGGAGAAGTAGGAGGCGGTATTAGTCATGATCATCGCGGCGGTAATCGGGCGATCCAGCGGATCCGGGATGAGGTCTTTGAGCACGATCTCGGCTAGCGCTAGGTTGACGGGTTGGGCGTTAAGGGAGGCAAAGGCGGTCACACGAATCAGTGCTCCTTCTAGCTCGCGAATATTGGTCTGGATTCGAGAGGCGATAAATTCTAGGACATCAGGTGGGACGAGGAGTTGTTCGGCCGCTGCCTTCTTGCGCAGGATCGCAATGCGGGTTTCTAGATCGGCCGGTTGGATATCGGCAATCAGACCCCATTCGAAGCGCGAGCGTAACCGCGGTTCGAGGGCTTCCAGCATCTTGGGCGGACGATCCGAGGTCATCACGATCTGCTTTTGGGAGTTATGCAGGGTGTTAAAGGTGTGGAAGAACTCCTCTTGGGTTTGGATCTTCGATTCCAAGAACTGGATATCGTCGAGGAGGAGGACGTCAACCTCACGGTACATCGCGCGGAAGTGGGCGGTCCGATTATCGGAGATGGCATTGATGAAGTCGTTGGTCATCTCCTCGGTGGAGACATATTTGACGCGCAAGCGAGAGTGATACTCGGAGATGTAGTGACCGATGGCGTGGAGAAGGTGGGTCTTACCAAGCCCGGAGGCGCCGTAAATCATTAGCGGATTGTACGACTTGCCCGGAGACTCCGCGACGGCGACCGCTGCCGCGTGGGCGAAGCGGTTGGAGGGCCCGATCACGAAGGTGTCGAAGGTGTACTTCGGGTTGAGCCGCTCCAGTTGTTGCTCACGGTCGCGCGGGGTGGGTAAGTCTGGAATCACTCGCGGGGGTGGCAGCAAAGGATTGAGGCCGAGCCGCTCGTCAACCTCGGTAAACAAGCGGATATCCTTCTCCAGGAAGTCCGAGGACAAGGTCTCAATCCGGTCGCGCAAGCGGTGTTCGATCCGGGATTTGGTGAACTCATTGGGGACGCGGATCTCTAGCGAGCTATTATCACAGTTCGACAACTCGCAACTCGAAAGCAGGGCGCGCGCTGAGGGATCGATGTTGGCAAGTAGGTGATCCCAGATCGTCACTAATTGGTCAGAGGAGTCGGTCGGCATCTAAACTCCTCTCCGGGGTTTTCCACACACTTATCCACAGCGTGTGCAAGAGTATGCGGTCTCCAAAACTCTAGAGAATACGCTAATGGTAGGCGGGTGATGAATTCAAGCTGGATTTTGGGGGTTATCGGCGTGTCGGGTAGACGGCGACCGGGCTGAAACTTGTTACTGGGGTTTTTGCCGGGGTTGGGAGGCTTAGCGGGGAGGGCAAAACTTGAAATTGAACCTAAATAGGCGTATCGTGGGTTAGTCGCCCCAGTGGCGACGATTCCCCCACTGACCTCCAGTGGGATAGAAGGCGAAACAGTGGGAGCTTCTTGTGAGCAAGCGTACCTATCAGCCGAGCAATCGGCGTCGTAATCGAGTCCATGGATTCCGTACTCGGATGCGGACCCGGGCTGGCCGCGCTATCTTGTCCGCTAGGCGGGCCAAGGGGCGCACTGAGCTGTCTGTATAGACCATGCTGCCGCAGCGTCTTCGGCTGCGCAAGAGTGCAGACTTTGTGGCGGTTCTACGCCGGGGTCGGAAGGTCTCCCGGCGAACTCTGATTTTGCATGCCCTAGAAACCGCAGAACCGCGTTTCGGCTTGGTTGTTTCGCGCCAGGTTGGCTCCGCTGTGGAACGTAATCGAGTGAAGCGTCAGTTACGTCACGGGGCCGCCAGACTACTTGATCCCGCCCGACCGATGGCGGTGGTGGTCCGAGCCTTGCCGGCGGCCATTGGTCCGGGGTTGATCGAGGATCTTGACTCGGCGTGGCGCCAAGCCCTTGAGGGGGTCCGCTCGTGAAGTGGCTTATGATCGGGTTTATCAAGGCCTGGCGGGCGGTGATTTCGCCGCTCTATGGCAATGTCTGCAAATATCATCCCTCGTGTTCGAAATATGGCTTGGACGCCGTGACTCGGCACGGGGCGATTAAGGGCGCCGGGCTGACGATCTGGCGGATATTACGCTGTAACCCCTGGTCAATGGGGGGATACGATCCCGTGCCTGGCTCACCCGAAGCCAAGTTGTGGGAGATGGAACAAGCGGGGATGATCTCGGGTGAGCTGTTGGAAGGAGCTATAAAGTGACGAGCATGATGACTTTGATGGGGATTGGGGACTTTTTCAATACGATTTTGTCGCCGATTGAGACCGGGATTTCCTTTATCCTAATGTATGCCTACAAGGGGTTATCCTTCCTTATCGCCCCGAATCTAGGGGTCACTTGGATCCTGGCGATCATGACCTTGACGGTGATTGTGCGGACCTTACTGATCCCGTTGTTCATTCGTCAGATCAACTCGGCGCGCTCGATGCAGGTCATCCAGCCGAAGATCAAGGAGCTACAAGAGAAGTACGGCGCTGACCGTGAGCGCTTGGCGATCGAGCAGCAGAAGATGATGAAGACCGAAGGGGTCAACCCGATGGCTTCCTGTCTACCAATGTTGCTGCAAATGCCGGTCTTCTTCGCCTTGTTCTGGGTCTTGCGGGCGATGAGTACGGCCGAATCACCGGAGCTCTACCGGGGCTACTTCTTTAAGCAAAACCCCGATCTGGTGACCTCCTTTAAGGGCGCTGACTTCTTCGGCGCCCAACTGTCCGGCCAGTTCTGGACTTCGGATTGGTCTAGCTTCGGCGCCACCCAAGTTTTGGCAATTGTGCTAGTAATCTCGATGTCGGCGTTATTCTTCATCACCCAAAAGCAGATTACGGGCAAGAATATGGCCCCCGAAGCGATGCAAGGGCCGATGGCCCAACAGCAGAAGATGATGTTGTATCTCTTCCCGGTGATGTATCTCTTCATGGGGATGTTCATTCCGATCGGGGTCTTGATCTACTGGGTGACCAATAACCTGTGGACCATGGGTCAGCAATGGCTGATGATCCGCAATAACCCGACCCCCAATACGCCGGCTTACATCATGTGGGAAGAGCGGATGATCAAGAAGGGTCTCGATCCAGAGGCAGTGATGGCCGATCGGCGCGCCAAGCGGTCTAAGGCACCGAGCGCCACCCCGAACTCGCGCAATGTCGCTGGGACCAAGCCAGCGCCGCCGCGCAACCAGACTCCGAAGGATAACGCCTCGAAGGATGACGCCTCCGGTCTGGTGCAACTACCACCCGAAAAAGGTGACGTCGAGTCGCCGCCAAACGGGATTGTCCGCCAACAGATCCAGCGCCAGCAGCCCGCTCGGCAGTCGCGATCCAACCGGACCACCCCAAAGAAGAAATAGGTTTTGGCTCAAGTCGAGCCGTCGATGTTTGCGTAACCGCAAGCGAAGGGAGACAAAATGACTAATGTGGTTGAGGAGAATGTTGAGCCGATGGACGGACTCACTCTGGAGGGTGAAGCCGCGGCCGACTATCTTGAGGAACTACTCGACATCGCCGATCTTGATGGCGATATCGATACCTATGTTGAAGCGGGACGGCCCCACGTCTCGATCCTGACCTCGGGCGATAAGCTCGTCGGCGCCCGCGGTGAAGTGCTCGAAGCCCTCCAGGATCTGTCGCGACTAGCCGTCCTAGCCAAGATGGGACGCCACTCCCGTCTAATGTTGGATGTCGCTGGGCATCGCGAGAAGCGTCGCCAGGAACTCGGTGAGATCGTCGCCGTCGCGGTGGCGGAAGCCCGCGAGACCGGCGAGTCGGTCCCCTTGGCTCCGATGAACCCCTTCGAGCGCAAGATCATTCACGACGCCGTTGCCGCCGCCGGTTTGATCTCCGAGTCCGAAGGCGAAGGCGAACACCGTCACGTCGTCATCTCCCTAAAAGCTGAGTCGGCCGAGGACGAGTCATAGGCCCTCGTCTAGTGGATCCTCGCCAGCCGGGTGGGCCCCTACCCGAGACCCTGCGACCCTTGGTCGAGCAGATCTTCGGTGATCAGGTGAGCCTTGTCGAAGACTATGTTGACCTGTTAGCCGAGGAAGGTACGCTCTGGGGTTTACTAGGCCCCAGGGAGGTGCCCCGGCTATGGGATCGCCACATTGTCAACAGTGTCTGCTTGATGCCGTTACTCCCTAGCGGGGCGCTAGTGGCCGATCTTGGGTCTGGGGCAGGGTTGCCGGGGATCCCCTTGGCGTTGGCCCGCCCAGATCTTCAGATCGAACTCGTTGAGCCCATGGCCAGGCGAGTGGAGTTTCTAGAGCTCTGCGTCGAGCGACTTGGTCTAGGGACCCGAGTGAGGGTTGTACGCCAGCGAGCCCAGGATTATCGTGGCGCTGAGATCCTGGTCTGTCGGGCCCTATCGGCCCTTAGCGGATTAGTAGAGATGGTCGAGCATCTAGTGCCACCAGCGAAGTTGTATGCAATCAAGGGCGATCGAGCTTGTCAGGAGATCGCTGATGCCGAGGATCTTTTGGGGATGCGCGGGCTGGTGACTCGGGTTCTGACACCGGAGTTGAATGGATTGAGACTAGGAACAATTGTCATTGTGTCGGGATGATGCGGCTGTTCTTTGAGGGATGTGGCTGTAGCGGTCAGAGTGATGTGGCTGTAGTGGTCGGGGTTACATGCCGACGCCGCGCCTCGCTCACGAGAATGCCGCTCGTCAGCGACCGTCATTCTCTCCGCTACGGCTTAAGCCCTGATCCACCGATTCATCGCTGCTACCCGACACCACGCGCGCACGGATTTCTCGGCGTTAACAACGCTCGACAGGCGTCCAGCCTGCCTTCGACGTTGTCGTCTTGCCATCACACCTATCTGGCACCGCTCGCGACGCGAGCAATCAGTGGATCAGGGCTTCACAGCGCTTGCATCGGCATATGGATAAGCGACCCGGCGGGTTCCCCATTCGGAATGTCTCTGCGTTTAGGGGAGGGTGGCTACGTCGGGGGACTCCCGTTGTCTACCCCTACGACCCCGCAGCATTACTGAACTGAAGTTCACCGACCCACTCATTTCGAAAAGGGATGTGCAAAGAGGTGATCACGCCATCAAACCATCCCCCTTAGTAATGTCGATGTGCACAGTGGAGGGTG
>JAIRKB010000136.1 GCA_031260385.1 Propionibacteriaceae bacterium
GCAGAGATCCTCAAAGGCTACAAAGCCTTGCGGATGGAGGGCCCGAATGCTTCGGCAACGATCACCGGCGGCAGCCTAGAGGGTAGTAACGCCGCCTTAGATATGTCCAAGGGGGCCCAGGTCACCGAGATTAGCGGTGGCACCTTCTACGGCGTGATTGACGCGGTTCACCTGTCTGACACCGGCACCAAGATCGCCAAGATCAGCGGTGGCAAGTTCTACCAAACCGAGCCCGCTCAAGCGTTGCACGGCCACGCGGTCTTCGTCCAGAATGGCGCTCAGATCGGCGAGATCTCCGGTGGTTATTTTGAGGCGACCGATGACTGCGCGATGGTGATTATCCGCGGTGGTTGGGTCGAGACGATCAGCGGTGGTGAGTTTTACGCTAAGCGCCTCGGCGACTATGCGACCCGCAATGCCACGATCTGGGTTGAGGGTGAAGACAACTACGGTCAGTCCGGCCCGACCGGGATTGGCACGATTTCCGGTGGCCATTTCTATGGTACGAACTTTGGCATCCTGCTGATCAAGCGCAATGCTGAGGCGAGGGTGAACCTGGTCAGCGGCGGGCTATTTGAGGGTGTTGTCGCCTTCCAGGTTGACATCGGCGGCGTGGTCGATGAGTTCACCGGTGGCCAAATGCTCGGCAGCCAAGGGATGCTTAACAATGGCCGGGTTGGCAAGATCGGCGGCAACGCGGTCTTCAGCGGTTCGAGCAGTTACGGGATCTACAACTACAACCAAGGCTGGTTGGGTGAGATCACCGGCGACGCGATGATCACCGGTCTCACCTATGGGATCGCTTGCTCGGGCAAGATTGATCTGATCTCGGGCGGTACGATGATCGGCGGCTCGCGGGCGATCTCCTGTGATGGGATGAACCCGGGCCGGATTGGGACGATTTCTAATGGCGTCTTCTGGGGCAAGCGCGGGGTAGCGATTGGTCTGGCTTACGAAGTGATCCTAGAGCCGGGTCTCAGTGTTGATCCGGGGTATGGTCGTTACTGGGGTGGCAATGGGCAGGTCTTCAATGATGATTCCCTGGTGGTCTTCCCGATTAATGTCGCCCGTGATGTGACCTACTTCATGTCCGATACCACCAAGCCGGTGGGCGGGATCAGTGAAGTGGAGTTCCGCTATCTCACCTTACCGAAGGCTCCGGATCGCGAAGATCCGGAAGAGGAGGAAGATCCCGAGGTGCCCGTTACCCCACCGCCTGGACCGATCATCAAGACCGGCGGTCACGCGATCTAGGCAGTTTGGTCTCCGCTGGCTGGAAGGCGATCGATCGGAAAGCCAGCGCGATCAGACGGATCGAGAAGTAGACCAAGGCGACGTTACGCACCACCAGAATGATGGTGGCGAGCGGTGTCAGAACCCGCATCTCGATCAGATGGCTGTAGAGCAGCGGATATATCAGTTGCGTCAGCACGGTCAAGACTAGTGTCCAGATGGCGATGTGCCGCGCCAAGGTGAGTGGGCCAACCAGATGTTCGTCTTTGCCGATATGGGATGGTCGTTTGAACCAAGCGAAGAGTGGTTCCCCCGCCGCGAGGAGTTCCGGACGGCGGGCAGAGATCGTCAACAGGGCGGCGACCGGGCCCGCCAACCAGATCATATATTGCGGTGAGAAGGTCTTATTGGTAATGACCATGATCAGGGTAGCGATGATCATCAGGGTGCCCGCTTCGATTGCCGTACGATCCTTGCGGCGCAACCAGCCAATGTAAAGGACGAGGATCACGATCCCGCCAGCAATGGTGGCGATCGTGGCCACCTGGGTGAGCAGGACAGTGCCGGGCCCCAAGACCTCAAAAGCGTTGTATTTGGAGTTGTAAACCTCCCAGCGACTGGGATCAAACAGGCGGGCGATCAGCAGGGGAGTGGCGAAAACCGATTCGACTTGTAGCCCGCGATCGGATTGCCAGGTTAGCGGCGAAACTAAACGCTCCCAGCCACCATAGAGCAGCGAAACCAAGGCTAGCCCACCGCCAACCGTCAAGAAACCGAGGGTGGCGCTGCGGGCAGCCTTGCGATCAACGATCGTCGGGGGCCACAGCAAGGCCGGCCACAGTTTGATCGCCGCCCCGATCGCGATCATCGCTCCAGAGATGAAGCGCCGGGTCCGGACTAAGGCAATCAGGCCGGCGGCGGTGAGGATGGCGGTCAGCAGGTCGAGGCGCATATACATGATCGGTCCGATGGCGATCGCGAACCAGATCCAGAAGGCCGCCGCTGGGCGGGGGTTGGTGCCGTACTGATGGGCGGAATGCCACAAGACGTAGCCAGTCAGAGCGTCGGCTGCCAGGAAGGCGCCGACGAAGACAATGAAATAGCCGGTGGTGGTGCCAAGCCCGAGGATATAGGGCAATGACAGAAGCCAGATCAGGGGGGTCGGGTATTCGACCAGTACGGTCGAAGGGTGGGCGCCGTGGAATAAGGCGGTGATCGACTCGTGGTAATAGATCACATCGGATTGGGTGTAGAAGCCAAATAACCCCCAGATGGTGAACAGGAATGACCGGGTGACGATCCACCAACCGAGAGCCTCCCGGTGGGTCGGTAGGGTCAGGGAATGAAGTAGTCGGTTGAGAAGACGACGGGAGACCATGATGCCCTTTCAAGATGATCCTGTGCCAGTAAACTAACTCACCAGTCAGTCCCCAGTCAAATAAAAAGCGAGTATTATCCCTTGTCAATCGGCAATTGGTCTATTGGCGAACGGCGATCACTAGGGCGCGATCGACAAGGTCGCGAGCATCGGTGCAGGTCGCCAGAATCAGCAGGCGACTATTTGGTGGCAAGGATAGCTGATCAAGATACTTACCGATCACCTCTGGGGACTCGGTGGTTAAGCTGAAGACGGCATCATCGACCGTGGTGTTGCGCGCCGAGATCACCTTGTAGCGCGCCGTCATTCCATCGAGGGTCGTTAAGGTGACCACAGCGTGTTCAGCGAGGTAATCGGGGTTGTGGAACAGGTTCAAACCAGCGAACATCGAGCCGTCGCGACGGTTGTGTCCGTAGAGGATCGCGACTTGGCCATTGAAGCCCTTGGTCTGGCGATAGTCCATGAAGACGGTGCCGGAAGAGTTCTCTTCGCCACCGAAGGTGATGGTGAGGTAACGCTCATTATCGGTCGTCTGGACGACAGGGTAATCAATATTGGTCCCCGGAATCCGAAGCCAGCCGATGTAGTCCGGGTTGATCGCTAGCAGGGCGGCGATCTTGGCTAGTTCGGCCTTGAGTTGGTTATCTTGGCTTGGGATCGGCACTGCCGGTCCGTACTGACGCAGATCGAGGTATTCCTCATCGGCCTGACGATATTGCAGCCAGGTGGGGATTAGTTGGCTGGCGGCGACGATCGCAACCACGAGGAAGAGGCTGATCAGCCCGGCATAGACCAGGCGAACGCGCCGTGACGCCCGGTTAGACCGCTTACTCATATATCAAGTTTAGCAGGTTCAAGGGACGATTTCCCTTGTCACGGGCGTGAATCGCCCGAAAAATCCGGCTAGACTAGGCCGATGTCTCACTTGCGGGCCGCCTGGTCCGAGTTTCCGGTCAAGGTCGGATTACTCGCCACCGCGATCATCACCCTCGGATCGTTGACCCCGGCCTACCTACCGCAAGCCTCCCCGATCTGGTCAGTCTTGCGCCGGTTGGGGCTAGCGGGGGAGTTCGGGCGGGTCTTCGGGACCATCTTGGTGATCTCGGGGATCTTTGCGTTGGTTGATGCCTGGTTTCGGCTGCGCCACACGATCTACTCCCACCTAAAACCGCTAGCCATCGTGGGGTTGTGGTCTTTGCCCTTTCTCTGCGCTCCGGCCATCTTTTCTCATGATGCTCATTCCTATGCCGCCCAGGGTTGGATGGTTCACAATGGGGTGAACCCCTACGAGGTCGGACCGGGCATCGTGCCCGGGCTCTTTTCGAATTACACCCCTTGGGTCTGGCGCTACACTCCGGCACCGTACGGTCCGTTGGCCCTCCAGATCTCCCACCTGATCGCCGATTGCTCGGGTGGGCGCCCGTGGCTAGCGGGCCTGCTGATGCGGCTACCGGCCTTGATCGCGGTGGCGGTGATCATTCACTTACTACCCAAGATCGCCGAGCGCTTAGGGGCTGATCCGGGGCCCGTGACCTGGTTCGCCTGTCTCAATCCCTTGCTGGTGATCGACTATGTCGGGGGCGCTCACAATGATGGCTGGATGATGGGGTTGGTGGGGGTCGCCATATGGGTGGCGACCAAACCCCGGTGGTGGCCCCTCGCGGCGCTGATCATTGGGGCGGGGGCGGCGATCAAGCAACCAGCGATCCTCGCTGCCATCTTCTTACCCTTCTTCGCTTCGAGGGTGGGGCATAGTCTGGCTGGATATAGCCGAGCGATCGGCCGGAGTCTGGCTAGTTTGGGCCTAGCGATCGGTTCCTTTGTTGCCCTCTCTTTTGCTTGTAGGTTGGGTTTTGGTTGGATCACGGCCTTGACGGTGCCCGGGTCCGTGCCCTCCATCAGCCCTTCGTACCTCCTGGGAAGTCTCCTGCAATGGCTGATCGAGCCGGGCGGGACCACCTGGAGTCTCGGCACCGCTCAGGTGATGATGATCGTGGGGCTCGCTCTGATCGCTTTTCTCTGCTTGCGTTACGGGTTCACCCAACCGATCAAGGCCTTGGCCTGGTCGTGGATCGTGCTGGCGCTAGCCGCCTCGGCCCTCCACTCCTGGTACTTACTCTGGGGCGGTCTGCTGCTACCAATCGGTATGAAACGCCGCCTACCCTGGGTGGGCATACTCGTAGTAATCCTGATGTTGTGTTACGCCGGGCTCAACCTGTCGGATCGCAATGGCTTAGGGGCATTCATCGCGGCGGTGATTGCGATGTTGGCCTGGCTCGGCCACCTCGTCATCTACCACTGGCTCGGGACTAAGCGCCTAGCTCGCCAGGGTGATCAACGGGATCTCCGGGCGCGCGCCGACCCGGATGCCAGCGAAGGAGGTCCCGACGCCACGCGAGATGGCGACCGTGACGCCGTCAATAACGTGGACTCCACCGAGAGCCGGTTGACCAAGCAGGGTGCGAACCCCGAACGGCCAGATCTGTCCGCCGTGGGTATGACCCGATAACATCAGGTCGATCCCCAAGCTAGCGGCCAAGCCATCGTTATCCTTGACCTGAACCGGCTTGTGGGCGATGAGGATCTTCAGCGGTGCTTCCTCGGGCGCAACGGCGGCGACCCGGTCCCAGGCCTGCTGGAGGTTGGGCTTGAGATCGGCTTTGCCCGCCCGATCGGTGATGCCGAGGACCCAGATGGACTCCCGGCCCCGCTCAATGACTAGGCCGTCATTATTCAACACCCGAATCCCCCAACTGGTGTAACGATCGATCCACTGGGCCGGACAGGAGGTCAGATCATGATTACCGAGGGTGAGGAGGACACCGTAGGGAGCACGCAACTTGGCCAAAGCGGAAGCGCGCGACTCGAGTTCGGGTAAGCAGCCATTGGCGGTGTCCCCGGCGATCACAATCAGGTCCGGTTTGGCGGCATTGACCTCGGCGACGATTCCAGGCAGCCAGGACTCATCGATCGTGACATTGAGGTGCAGGTCCGAGATCAGGGCAATCGTAAATCCCTCGAAACTAGGCGGCAGATCGGCAAAGCGAATCTGGGTGTAGGTCAGGGTCGGGGATTGGGCATGGACATAACCCCAGCCGGTGGCGGCGAGGGCGCCGGCGATCACCGCGGTCGTCAGGATGCGGACGACCCTTAGCCGGGGCAGGCGCTCGGAGTCGCCGATCGCGCGAGCGGCGCGCAGGGTCGGTTTGGCCTTGCGGGTGACCAGCCACCAGATCCCGGAGACCAAGCAGACGATGACTAGTCCGGCGGTGAGGTAGGCGAGGAATCCCGCCACCGCCGCCGAAATACGCAGCGGCATCCGGAGCCAATCCTTGTTGACCCCGCCATATCGGATCAGGGTGTTCGCCAAGACGGTGGCCAGACAAAGGACGGCCAGGACACTAGTCGTGACAATCGCCCAGAGTTTCCGCAGCCGCACCAGCTTGGTCAAGCAGAACAACAGGAAGAGTAAATCCACCACCACCAGGGCGGTTAGGGTCCAGGGATTCATTGGGCCTCTCCTGGGGTTTGGTATTCCACGATCACCGGGGCGTGATCGGAGATGCGGGATTCATAAGTCTTGGCCTTGTCGGTGTCGCCCCAGGTCGCCCGAGCGGCCAGGTCAGGGCTCGATAGGTGGTAGTCGATCCGCCAGCCAGTGCCGCGATCCCAGGACCCAGCGCGCCAACTCCACCAAGAGTACGGGCCGGGGACCTCGCCGTGAAGTTGGCGGACAACATCGACCAAGCCAATCTCCAAGGTCTTGGTCAACCAGTCGCGTTCCTCGGGTAGATAACCGTCGAGGGGGACCCGGGACTTATTGTTCGCGAGGTCTAGGGGGGTACGGGCGATGTTGTAGTCACCGAGAATGGTGTAAGCCCGCTCGGCCCCCTGAGCTCGGGCTAGACCATCGACGAGGTGAGCCGCCAAGGTGTCACAGAAACGCATCTTCCGTTCATACTTGGACGCTCCGGCCGCCGGTTCACTGGCCTTAGAGCCCAGTCGGTCTTCGGGAACCGCCCCTTTCGGCAGATAGAGCGAAGCCACTGTCAGAGCCATGCCCCCAATCTCGTAGTCCGCTTCGATATAGCGCCCCTCATGGGCAAACTCGCTGTCTGCGGTGAGCCCGATCCGGGTGTTAATCGGAGGAGTACGCGATAATAAGGCGACCCCATTGCGTCCCGCCAACTGACCAGGATCATAAACGAGGTGATAGCCATCAAAGATCCCCTCTGGCAGCGCTTCGACCGGGCAGCGGACCTCTTGGAGGGCGAGCACATCGGGTTGGGTGGCTTCAAGCCAAAAGCGGAACCCACGCCGATCGGCGGCGCGAATCCCATTAACGTTAAAGGTCACTAACTTCATGATCAGCGATAGTTAGTGAACTGGACGGCGAAGTCGAGGTCGGCTTCTTTGACCATCCCCTGAACGGCCTGAAGATCGTTCAGTGACTTGGAGGTCACCCGCAACTCGTCGCCGGTAATCTGCGAACGGACAGTCTTCGGCCCCTCATCGCGGATCAACTTGGCGATCTTCTTGGCGCCCTCCTGAGAGATCCCTTGCTTGAGGGTGCAGGTGATGTGAGCCCGTTTCCCAGAGATCCTCGGCTCACCGGCATCGAGCGCCTTCAAGGAGACCCCCCGGCGGACCAGCTTGGTTTCGAAGACATCCAAGGCCGCTTTGGCTCGTTCCTCGGTCGTCGACTCGATCTCGATCGCCTCCCCGGACCACTTGATCGTCGTTGCCGTACCTTTAAAATCAAAACGTTGGGCAACCTCTTTGGCTGCCTGACCGAGTGCATTGTCAACCTCGTGGCGATCAACCTTGCTCACAATGTCAAAAGAGTGTTCTGCAGCCATGTCGTCCCTTCCTCGCTCTTTATGATAGTCCGTTTTCTTCACCCCACTCAAACCACGTTCTCCTTATGGTTCCTAGCCATGCTACAATACCTTGTCGGTGAGTGTAGGCTCGCCGAGCGTAAGTGGAGGCTTCTCCCACCTGATCAGGTTAGCTTGACAGGTTCCAGTAGACGAACGGATTGTTTGTCTACCCGTGGATAGGGCTTTTGCTTGCGCACAAGCCCTATTGTTTTGCCCAAGGAGGACATATCAGTACTGAACCTCGTATCAATGATCGGATTCACGCCGCCGAAGTAAGGCTGGTCGGACCCGACGGTGAACAGATTGGCATCGTTCGGATCGCGGAAGCCCTTAAGCTGGCGACAGATGTCGGTCTCGATCTGGTGGAAATCGCCCCCACGGCGCGTCCACCGGTTGCGAAGGTGATGGACTACGGCAAGTGGCGTTACGAAACCGCCCAGAAAGCCCGCGAGTCCCGTCGCAACCAAACCAACACCATCATCAAAGAGATGAAACTTCGCCCGAAAATTGACTCGCACGACTATGAGACCAAGAAGGGTCATATCGTCCGGTTCCTGCGCGCGGGCGACAAGGTGAAAATCACCATCATGTTTCGCGGACGCGAGCAGTCCCGGCCCGAGTTGGGCTTCAATCTGCTAAATAAGTTGGCTGAGGATGTCGCGGAAGACGGCTCAGTCGAGTTTGCGCCGAAACAGGATGGCCGCAACATGATCATGGTCTTGGCCCCGACTAGGAAGAAGTCGGAAGCTAAGGTCGAAGCGAAAGCGGAAAGAGAGCGTAAAGCCCAAGAACGGGACGCAGATTTTGCCGCCGAACAGAAAGAATTAGCTGAGTCTCGCGCCCAAACCGGGGAGCGTACGAAACGCAAGCGCGGACCAGCCGACAACATGGACCCCGATATCGACTTGTAAGTGTCGTAGGAATGGAGTGAATATGCCGAAGATGAAGACCCGAGCGGGTGCAAAGAAACGATTTAAGGTAACGGGTACGGGCAAGATCGTACACCGCAGAGCGGGCAAGGCTCACCTCAATGAGCACAAGTCGTCCCGTCGGACGCGACGGCTGTCGCTAGACAAGACCTTGGGGCAAGCTGACGCGAGCAAAGTGCGTCGGATGCTGGGAATCTGAGAAGGAGTAGAAGAAAATGGCTCGTGTAAAACGTTCTGTCAATGCCCAAAAGAAGCGGCGTGAGGTTCTCGACCAGGCGTCTGGTTATCGCGGTCAGCGGTCCCGGCTTTATCGTAAGGCGAAGGAACAACTCCTTCATTCCTATACCTATGCTTATCGGGATCGTCGCGATCGCAAGGGTGATTTCCGGGCATTGTGGATCCAGCGGATTAACGCTGCCGTCCGCAATGAGGGGATGACCTACAACCGGTTCATCAATGGTCTGAAACTGGCCGGTGTCGAGGTTGATCGCAAGATTCTGGCTGACCTGGCGGTTAATGACCCCGCTACCTTTACCTCGCTGGTTGAGGTGGCGAAAGGGGCGGTAGCGTCCAAGGTCACGCCTGAGCATGTCGGGTGATATCACCACCACGACTCTGAGGTTCGCTCGTCGCCTGGGGAATCGAAAGTTCCGCGCTGCGGCGGGCGAATTTCTTGTCGAAGGTCGCCAAGGGGTCCGCGAGGCACTCCGCTTCGGGGCGGTCCGGCGCGTGCTGGCCACCGAAGAGGCGGCCCGGCAATTCCCCGAGTTGGTAGAAGCTGGGTACGACCGGCTGACGACGGCTCAAGCCCGGGAACTCGCTGAGACCACTACGCCGCAAGGGATCTTCGCTTGCTGTTTGGCTCACCCGGCTAGCCTCGACGAGGTGATCCACGATCAGGCCCGGCTGGTGGTCTTCTTGGCGCAGATTCGCGATCCCGGCAACCTTGGGACAGTGATTCGCTGTGCGGATGCTTTCGGCGCCGATGGGGTGGTGATCACTGCCGATTCGGTGGACCTCTATAACCCGAAGACCGTTCGGGCGTCGGTCGGCTCGATCTTTCACCTGCCGATAGTGACCGGGGTAGAACTGGGCAGCGCGGTAGCGGTCGCCCAGGCTCAAGGTTTTCGTGTGTTCGCCGCCGACGGCTCGGGACGCGATCTTGAGGCTCTCGTCGCTGCGGGGGAGTTGGATGATCGGGTCGGCTGGATCATGGGTAATGAAGCCTGGGGTTTGCCCGGGAATCAACTGGACTTGGCCGATGAGGTGGTCAGGATTCCGATGTGGGGTCAAGCGGAGTCCCTGAACCTTTCAACCGCCGCTGCCGTATGTTTATATGCCACTGCTAGTCGCCAGCGGGCGACTAGGTAGGACTAGGTATTAGTGAAGAGGAAAGAAGTGACTGAGGTTTTCAACGAGGCCGAACTAGCCCAACTGGTGAGTCAAGCGGAGCAGGCTTTTGCTTCCGCCGTCACCGGTGACCAGTTGCGGGCCGCCCGGATCGCTCATCTCGGTGAGTCTTCGCCGGTGTCGCTGGCTAATCGCGCGATTGCCACCTTGCCCAAGGCCTCCCGCAAGGAGGTTGGCCAGGCGATCGGGGCAACTCGCTTTGCGATCACCACCGCCTTGTCCGCTCGCGAGCCGATCGTCGCCGAATGGGATCTGCAAGCCCGGATCCGCGATGAGCGGGTTGATATGACCTTGCCGGTGACCTTGCACCCCCAGGGGGCATTACATCCGGTGACCGCCCTGATCCATGAGCTAGGGGATATCTTCACGGCGATGGGATGGGAGGTCGCCGACGGCCCAGAAGCGGAAGCCGACTGGCTGAACTTCGATGCCCTTAACTTCACCCCCGACCACCCGGCGCGCTTCCTGTCGGACACCTTCTTCTTGGATCCGCCCGAGGACAAGCGGATCTTGCGGACCCACACCTCGCCAGTCCAGATGCGGACCCTGCTGACCCGCGATCTGCCGGTTTATGTGGTGGTTCCGGGCAAGGTTTATCGTTCCGATGAATACGATGCCACCCACCTACCAGTCTTCCATCAACTGGAAGGTTTGGCGGTTGACAAGGGCTTAGGGATGGCCGATCTCAAGGGCACCCTCGACCATATGGCGCGGGCGCTGTTTGGCGCTAACGCCCGAACCCGGCTGCGGCCGCACTTCTTCCCCTTCACCGAACCCTCTGGTGAGATCGACCTGGCTTGCTTCGTTTGCGAAGGCCAGTCGGTGGGCAATCCGGCACGTCCCTGTCGGACCTGCCGGTCTGAGGGTTGGATCGAGTGGGGTGGCTGTGGGGTTGTCAACCCCCGCGTTCTGGCGGCCGCCGGGATTGACACCGAGGTCTATTCTGGCTTCGCCTTCGGGATGGGGATCGACCGGACGGTGATGTTCAAGAATGGCGCCCAGGATATGCGCGATTTCGCCGAAGGCGACACCAGATTCTCTCGACTATTGGTAGGAGTGGCCCGATGAAAGCGCCGTACTCATGGATAACTGAACACGCCCAGTTGGACGCCGCTCTGACCCCAGACGAGTTGGCGCAGGCCTTCACGGCGGCTGGTCTGATGGTTGAGAAGATCGTTGATCCGTCAGCGGCGATTGATGGCCCGGTGGTGGTCGGCCGGGTGGTCGACTTCAGCGAGGAAGTCCAATCCAATGGCAAGACGATTCGTTGGTGTTCGCTCGATGTTGGGCCGTACAATCCGGCTGGTCAGCCGACCCGGGACATGATCTGCGGGGCGCGCAACTTCGCGGTTGGCGACCTGGTGCCCGTGGTGATCCCGGGAACCACCCTGCCAGGTGGGTTCACGATCACGGCGCGGAAAACCTATGGTCGGATCTCCGATGGCATGATCTGCGCCGAAGATGAGCTAGGGATTGGTGAAGACCACACGGGGATCATCGTCCTTGATCCGGGGCTCGACCCGGTCATCGGCGAGGATGCCCTTGGGTTGGTCGGTGCCCGCGAGGTCGCCTTCGAGATCGAGCTCACTCCAGACACCGGTTATTGCTTGTCGATTCGCGGTTTGGCCCGCGAGGCGGCCCAGATTACTGGTGGGGTCTTTGTTGATCCCTACGCCGCTCCGGTGCCTGACCCGGTGGCGACTGGCTACCCGGTTGTGCTCGAATCGGCGGATTGCCCACTGTTTGTCGCCCTCAGCGTTACCGGCGCTGATCCAGATCGCCCGACTCCTCAGTGGATGGTCCGGCGGCTGCGGGCGGCGGGGATGCGTTCGATCAGCCTGTTGGTCGACATCACGAACTATGTCATGTTGGAATCCGGCCAGCCGCTCCACGCTTACGATGCGACGACCCTGCAAGGCCCGATTCGGGTTCGCAAGGCGGTAGCCGGGGAGACCCTGACTACCCTCGATCACGTCACTCGGACCTTGTCCGCGGAGGATCTGTTGATCACCGATGACTCCGGCCCGATTGGGATCGCCGGGGTGATGGGTGGGTTGACCACCGAGCTTGGTCCGACAACCACCGAGATCCTCTTGGAGGCGGCCTGGTTCACCCCGACCTGCATCGGGCGGACCTTCCGTCGTCACTATCTGCCCTCGGAGGCCTCGAAACGTTTCGAGCGCGGGGTCGATATGGGCGTCGCTTACGCCGCTGCCCTGCGCGCCGCTGAACTCCTGCGCGACCTGGCCGGTGGTCAGATCGGCGCTCTGACGGTTGCTGGTACGGTGCGGTCGGGGTTGATCATCGAGGCTTGGGATCCGAGTTTGCCGAGCCGGATCCTCGGCGCAGCAGTCTTAATTGAGCAGGTGATCGCGATCCTGCGCGCCTCTGGCGTGACGGTGACCGAAAACCCTGACGGTCTCTTGCGGCTGGTCGCCCCAACCTGGCGCCATGATCTACGCGATCCCTACGACTATGTCGAAGAGATTGGTCGCAAGATCGGCTTCGAAGCGATTGAACCTCGCCTGCCGGTCGCCCCCGCTGGTCGGGGCTATAGCCGTGAGCAGCAGGCTCGCCGGGCGGTGCTTGATGCCGTCGCCGCGGCCGGTTTCGTGGAGGTGATTCCGCTGCCGTTCATCGGGCTAGAGGAGTTGGATCGCCTCAATCTGAGGGCTGATGATCCTCGGCGTCGGGTGGTCAAGATCGCCAACCCCTTGTCGGGGACCCAACCCTACCTGCAAACCACCTTGTTACCGGGGTTATTCGCCTCCGTCAACCGCAATACCTCGCGTAATCTGACGGATTTGGCCTTATTCGAGGTTGCCTTGGTCTTCCGGGCCGGTGACTATGGCCCCCAGATCTGTCCCGACGTGTCCAAGCGTCCGAGCCCGGCCGAGATTGAGCAACTGTTCGCTCGTCTACCGGATCAGCCGCGTCACCTAGCCGGGGTGGTAGCCGGTGATTGGGTCCCACCGACCTGGGCTGGCCCTGCTCAACCTGCCACCTGGCAACACGTCGTCTATCTCGCCGAGACCGCCGCGTTGGCGTTGGGGGTCACACTCAAGCGCCGGGCCAGCACCCAAGCGCCCTGGCACCCCGGCCGCTGCGCTGAACTAGGTGTCGAGGTGGCGGGCGAGTTCCGTACTCTCGGCTGGGCGGGAGAAGTCGACCCCCGGGTGGTCGACGCCTGGGGTCTGCCGAAGCGGGCTTGTGCCGTTGAACTAGACCTCAGCGCTTTGATCGCCTTAGCCCCAACCTCGGGCCAAATCGTTGCCTTGTCCACCCACCCAGCCGTCAAACAAGACGTCGCGGTGGTGGTTGACGCCGCGGTGGCGGCCTGTGAGGTCCTAGACGCCCTCCGTTGCGGGGCCGGACCACTCCTAGAGTCAATCGGGCTCTTCGATGTCTACACTGG
>JAIRKB010000206.1 GCA_031260385.1 Propionibacteriaceae bacterium
CCGCCGACTGGGAACCCGAACTCCCGGTACATCCCGGGACCTCCCGATCTCGACCCACCCCGTCCGGACAGTCCCTATGTTTCTGCGGTTTGGGATGTGCTAGAACGTAACCAGATGTACAACCAGACGACAAGACCGGTCAACTGCAACTTGGGCACTATCAACCTGCAAACCGCGCCGGCGAATGTCATTGAAGACCACCTCGAGGGCTACATGGAGTGCCTGATGCATGTCTGGTTTGGGCCGGTAGAAGACGCCGGTTACTGGATGCCTCGTCCCTCGGTAACCGTCTACACCGCCCCGATTCAGACCGCCTGCGGGCTGATGGATGACACTGAAAACGCTTTCTATTGCGCCGCCAACCAGCAGACCTACTACGGGATCAACTTGATCAAGATCGTGCCAGATGTGTCGAATGAGCGACTAGTCGCCGAGATCATCATGGCCCACGAGTTTGCCCATGCCATGCAATATCGCACTCAGATTCTGCAAGCGCAGTGGTGGGCCCAAGATAACGCCGACACCGAAGAAGACGCCATGGATATCTCCCGGCGCAAGGAGATGCAGGCTGACTGCTGGGCCGGTATGGCGATCGGGGCGATCGGGGTTTCCATCGGGCTTAACGACAACGATGAGGCGACGATCGAATCGGTCTTCCATGGGATTGCCTTACCTTATCCATCCCCGCTCTCCACCCATGGCTGGGGTGTTAACCGCGCCGCCTGGGCGGTCAAGGGTATCCACACCACCAACCTCGGCACCTGTAACACCTGGATCGTTGATTCCAGCGAGGTCACCGAGTCACCAACGCAGTGGCGATGGCCGCAAGGCCGTCGCCCTGCCCGAGGAAACCGAGCCCATCTGTGGAGGTGGCGGCCACCGAGACTGGTGCCGCCACTAACGCTCCTAAAACCTGCTCGGCTTCGCGGCGGCGCGGCGCTAGCTTAGGGCGATTACCAATGATCTGAACGGCGACATTGGCTACCGACCAGCCCGCCTCGCTAACCAGTCGTACGACTTCGGCCAACAGGGTCGACCCCGAGGCCCCTGACCAGCGGGGATCACTGGTTCCAAACACTTCACCCAAGTCGCCAAGCCCGGTGGCCGATAGCAAGGCGTCACAGATGGCGTGGCAGGCGACATCGGCGTCGGAGTGACCCTCCAGGCCAGGTTCGTCGGCGAAACACAATCCCGCCAGATAGAGCGGCGGCGTGGGGGCAAAGCGGTGGACGTCCACCCCGATACCAGTTCGCATCATGGTCCTGTCACCTCCGGAGCCCGTACGACGATTTCTGCGAGCATGAGGTCCAGCGGCTCGGTGATCTTGAAAGCCAACCCATCGCCGGGAACCGTGGTCACGGGAACCTGGGAGGCCTCACAGATCGTTGCATCATCGGTGTATTCCTTATCGCCAGCCGCCGCGTGGGCCGCCCTCAGGACGGCGGTGGCAAAGCCTTGGGGGGTCTGAACGCGCAGGAAGGTCGAGCGATCGACCGGGATAGTGGTATTGCGCCGGATCCGTCGCAGGGAATCAACCTGCGGTATCACCGGAATCACCGCTGGTGCGCCCGCCCGCACCGCCTCGATCACCCGATCAACGACAAACGGCGGCACTAGGGGACGGGCCGCATCATGGACCAGAACATACTCCACCGCCCCGACATGGTCGAGGCCTAGCCGTACGGAATCTTGGCGCATCACGCCCCCGGGAATCACACTGACACGGTCACCATGAGGGGCTAGCATCGCCGCGAAGCGTTCCAGCCAGCCTTCCGGGGCGGTCACGATCACCCGGGACACCCCGCCCGCAAACATGGCTTGGACTGCTCGTACGACGATTGGCACCCCACCGATCTCGATGGCGGCCTTGGGAATCTCACGCCCTAGTCTCACGCCAGTCCCGGCCGCCACGACGATCGCGGCGACCTCTTGATTAGCGGCTGGCTGGTTGACCTTCGCCCCCCAATGTCACTTATTGACCGAGGTCAAGACCTCGTCAAGAAGCTCCTCTGCCCGCGCCTCGTCTACTCGCTCTGCCAAAGCCAATTCTGAGACCAAGTTCTGACGGGCCTTCGCTAACATGCGCTTTTCGCCAGCGGATAGTCCGCGGTCACGTTCGCGGCGCCACAGATCGCGCACCACCTCAGCGACTTTGACGACGTTTCCGGAGTGAATCTTCTCCAGGTTGGCCTTGAACCGGCGGGACCAGTTCGTTGGCTCCTCAACATCGGAGGCTTTCAGAACATTGAAGACTCGTTCGAGGTCTTCGCCACCAACCACGTCGCGAACACCAACAAGATCAAGATTGCAGGCAGGCACTCGTACTACCAGATCGGACTGGCCGACAATACGCAAGACAAGATAGAGCTTGTCCTCGCCTTTGATTGTTCGGGTTTCGATGTCTTCGATGACCGCGGCACCGTGATTCGGATAGACGACAGTTTCACCAACAGTGAATGACATAGCTGTTTGACCCTTTCTGCCAGGGTCAATTCTACCATGGATACCCGATCTTTCGGAACGGGATATCAGTTATGCCTTCCCTTGATTCTTCACGGCATCAATCGAAGCGGCGGCCGCTTCCGGATCCAGATAGCGCCCACCGGGCTGGATCGGGCACATATCCTCATCGAGTTCGTAGAGCAGCGGGATGCCGGTGGGAATGTTCAACTCAGATATCGCCGCGTCGGAGATCTGGTCGAGATGCTTGACCAAGGCGCGCAAAGAGTTGCCGTGGGCGACAATCAGGGTCACCAAACCAGACCGTAAATCGGGGATGATGGCGTCATACCAGTAGGGCAACATCCGCCCCACGACATCCTTGAGGCATTCCGTGCTCGGGCGGACCTCGGTCGGTAGGACGGCGTAACGCGGGTCGTTGAACTGCGACCACTGGTCATCGCGGGGAAGTTCGGGCGGAGCGGTGTCATAAGAGCGGCGCCAGACCATGAACATCTCATCGCCAAACTCGTCGCGGATCTGGGTCTTGTTCTTGCCCTGGAGGGCGCCATAGTGGCGTTCATTGAGCCGCCAGGAGCGCCGAACGTCAATCCAGTGACGATCGCAGCCGTCGAGGGTCAGATAAGCGGTGTGAATCGCCCGACGCAAGACTGAGGTGTGAACAACATCAGGCAATAGAGCTTCACTGGCGAGCAGTTCGGCACCCCGTCGCGCTTCGGCCATACCCTTTTCGTTGATGTCAACGTCCACCCAACCGGTGAACTGGTTTTTCGCATTCCATTCAGATTCGCCGTGACGAAGAAGAATTAGTTTGTACGTCATGGTCCTAGCCTAGCTCGACCCGAGGGGAAGTGACAGTGGGATTACCTAGTGATAATCGGGGTGCAGCTAAGATAGTCTCATGACATCTTCGGTCGCCCTCATTACCGGGGCTTCGTCGGGAATCGGTTATCAAGCCGCTCTCGCCCTCCAAGCTAAGGGGGCTACCGTCTACGCGGCGGCGCGCCGGGCGATACCAACCCTGGCCGAGCGGGGGATTCACACCCTGACACTCGATCTGGCCGACGAAGGCTCGTTGGCTAGCGCCGTGGAGAGGATCCTAGACCGCGAGGGCCACATCGACATCCTGGTAAATAATGCTGGGTATGGGGCGTACGGGGCAATTGAGGAGGTGTCAATCGCCGAGGCGCGCCATCAGTTCGAGGTTAATGTCTTTGGCGCGATGCGGCTGACCCAATTGGTCCTGCCCTCGATGATCGCGCGTGGGCATGGCCGGATAGTTAACATGTCGTCGCTCGGTGGGCGTTTCGCCATGGCCTTGGGAGGGTGGTACCACGCGACCAAGTATGCCCTGGAGGCCCTGACTGATGCCCTGCGCCAAGAGGTGAAGCCTTTTGGGGTTGATGTCGTCCTGATCGAACCCGGTCTGGTTCACACCGACTGGCCCCGGATTGCGGCAAGCTCGCTGAAGGCGACTTCGGGATTTGGCCGTTATGCTCACATCGCCGAGAACTTTGCCTTGGCCTTGGACTTTGCGGGACGCATCGCCACCGAGCCGAATGTGATCGGGGCTTTGGTCGCTCACGCCGCCACCACCGCCCGACCGCGGACCCGCTACCGGAAGGGGTTTGGTGCCGTCCCACTGGCCTTTATCCCCCAACACCTCCCCGACCGCGCTTTCGACTGGGCGGTGAAGTTACTCCTAAACCACTTTGGCGACCTCGTTAACCTGGTTCGCAGCGATATTGACGAGTTGGTTTAGCTCGTCTCATTTCGCAACAGGCACATCAAAGGCGTAGATGGCAGTGAAGGTCGTGATGTACAAGGTCTGGTGATCGTTACCCCAGGTTAGATTGGTCACCGGTTCCGGCAGGGCGATGGTGGCGATGGGATTACCAGATTGATCGAGGATCGACACCCCTTGAGCGGTGCCGACATAGAGCCGACCGGAAGCGCTAAGGGCGATCCCCCCAAAGACTCCCCCCGCCTGAGGCAACACCGCGATCGGCTGGGGCGAGGGGCCACCCTGGGGATCGAGGCGCATAATCTCACCACTGCGATTGGCATAGAGGGTTGCTTCGTCGCTGCTGAGCGCCAGACCGGTGAAGCCCCCTTCGTACAACCGAGCCAAATCGCCCGTCGAGGGATCAAGCCGGTAGAGCCCGAGCGGTTGGGTCAGTTCCTGATCCTCCGCCGTCACGAGCGGATGATCGGTGAACCAGATCACGCCGGAGGCGCCAAGGGCGATATCGTGGGGCCCGTTTAGCCGCTTGCCGCCATAGTGGCTAGCTAGCACCGTCACCGAAGCATCGTCTTCGTCCCGCACCACCTGGGCCGTCTCCTGCTCACAGCGGATCAAGCGGCCTTGCGGGTCGAGGACCTGGCCCGCCGTCAACTGCGCTGGCAAGCGAAAAACCGTCGCCCCCCGGCGCTCATCGTAAGCGTAAACCGTCGACCGAATCAGATCGGCAAAAATTAGACGACCGCTTGGGGGATCCCAAATCGGAGCACAAGCCAACCGAAACCCCTCGGCAACAACACGAAGATCATTATTCACCCCCACAGAATACCTGGGAAATTGAAACTCGGCCCGCCCTGGGGGTTAGGTCGGGCCGAGCGTTAGGGTTTGATATTCGGTCTACGGGGCCACCGCATGAGGCACGGTCGCAGATTGACCCCGGGACGGTCTATCACACAGACAACTACTCGGTTCGGAGAGCTTAGATGGTAGTGCGCCCTTCGAGTAATAATTGTGATTGAAACTATAGCGCAAAGTGATGTCAGAATCTAGTTTCAGCAAATCCCCTTGTCGATTGCGTGTAACTAGTTACCTAGGTAGCAGTTGGGCGACCCGCGCCCGGATCTGAGCCGTCACCTCGTCTTTGGGATCGCGCCCGTTCACCACCAGATAACGCCCCGGTTCCTCGGCGGCGAGGGCCAAGAAATGTTCCCGAACGCGGAGGTGGAAGTCGATCCCCGCCGACTCGATCCGGTCGTGGTTCGACTTGCTAGACAACCCCTCACCGACCGTCACATCCATCAACACCGTTAAGTCGGGCACCAGATCGGACACCGACCACCAGGCTAGGCGGGCCACCTCATCGCCGCGGAGAGTGCGCCCACCGCCTTGATAGGCAATCGAAGAATCAACATAGCGATCACAGATCACGATATGGCCCACCGCCAAAGCCGGTTCGACGACCTCGGCGACATGCTGAGCTTTATCGGCGGCATAGAGCAAGGCTTCGGTGCGCGGAGCCAGATCCACCTGACCGTGGAGGACTAGTTCGC
>JAIRKB010000213.1 GCA_031260385.1 Propionibacteriaceae bacterium
CCCGCACAATCTGCCCGGCGCTGACACTTGCCTCCACCGGTTCGTAGGTAGTTGCCCGATCCCCATGACGGAGACTGATGACTGGACGACCGGCAACCATCCCGGCAAAGAACACCACCCCATCCAAAGCGGCTACGACCGTCAGGCCGACTGTTCCACCAAGGTCCACCCCGCGATGCCCGGCCAGCCATGCCGCCGCGGGAGGATCAAATGGACGAACAACACTGCCTAACAGCGGCGCAACGGCCAAGGGAGTTTGAGCCTGGGCTAGCGGGGCCAACCCGAGAGCCACCAAGAAGGCCAGGCTGAAGGCGATGATTCTTTGCACGCTTATACCATGGCGTCCTTGAGGGGTAAGATGTTGTCTCTCACCCAATCTGTGGATAACTTTTCGGGTAAAAAAATAGGCTGTGGATAACTTGGTTATAGCCCAAGATGATTTGAGTTTGACCGAACCGGTACCCCGACGGTAAAATTACTCGCCGTTGCGCTGTGCGACTCTGTTGCTGGAGTCGGAGCAGATAATACGTTCGTTCGCTAGAAATGGAAGATGGTTTGGCTCGTGTCCACCTACAGTCCTAAGCCTGGAGAAATTACCAGGAATTGGCATGTCATCGACGCTGAAGACGTTGTGCTCGGGCGTCTGGCTGTGGCTGTCGCTAATCTGCTGCGCGGCAAGAATAAGCCTCAATTCGCTCGCCACGTTGACACCGGTGACTTTGTCGTCGTGATTAACGCCGACAAGATTGCCTTGACCGGTAATAAAGCGGCGAGCAAGATGGCAGTGCGCCACTCCGGTTATCCGGGTGGCTTGCGCTCCGTATCGTACGGGCAGCTGCTCTCCTCCGATCCGCGTCGCGCCGTCGAGCGTGCCGTTTGGGGGATGATGCCCAAGAATAAGCTCAGCCGTCAGATGATTGGCAAGCTTAAGGTTTACTCGGGTCCGGAGCATCCGCATGCCGCCCAGAAGCCCCAGCCATATCAGATCCACCAGGTTTCCCAGTGAGAGGTCTACCAGTGTCCGAACCCCTAGTTGATATTGAACCGAGCGAACTGGACGAGCTACCTGACGCTTTTCTCGATGAGGAAGACCGCGAGATTGCTTATCTGGCGGAAGAGAATAAGTCCCCCGAGCGGCTGGGTCGCCCCGCCGTCATCAGCAAATCCGGTGGCACCGGGCGACGCAAGGAAGCGATCGCGCGGGTGAGGATCGTGCCGGGAACTGGCCAATGGAGCATCAACGGCCGTACTCTCGACGATTATTTCCCCAACAAGCTTCACCAGCAAGAGATCTCCGAACCGCTCGTGACCGCCGATGTCGTGGGTTCCTACGATGTCATCGCTCTGATCAACGGTGGCGGGGTTTCTGGTCAAGCCGGCGCGTTGCGCCTCGGGATTGCCCGGGCCCTCAACGCCGCAGACACGGAAGCCTCCCGGCCAGCCTTGAAGAAGGCGGGCATGCTGACTCGCGATGCGCGGGTGAAGGAGCGTAAGAAGGCCGGTCTCAAGAAAGCACGCAAGGCTCCGCAGTACTCCAAGCGCTGATGGCTCGCCTGTTTGGGACGGACGGCTTTCGTGGCCGTGCCAATGATGTCATAACCGCCGATTTGGCGATGGATCTTTGTGTCGCTGCGGCGAAAGTCCTGACCTTGTCGTCAACCCGTCCGCGCCTGAAAGCGGTGATTGGCCGCGATCCGCGCGCCTCGGGCGAGTTCCTGGAAGCCGCCGTGGTCGCTGGCCTGGCCAGCGCCGGGGTGGATGTGGTCCGCTTGGGGGTTCTCCCAACCCCCGGTCTTGCCTTCCTCGTCACCGAGCTAGAAGCGGACTTTGGGGTGATGTTGTCGGCCTCCCACAATCCCATGCCTGATAACGGCATCAAGTTCTTTTCCCATGGTGGGATCAAGTTGCCCGACCAGATTGAAGACCTCATCGAAGACGAACTCGGCAAACCCTGGGTCCGTCCTATCGGCGCCGATGTCGGGCGGGTTACTGATGACTACGACGCGATTGATCGCTATGTTCACCATCTAGTCGCCTCGCTGGGGAGCGAGCGTCCGTTGGCTGGGCTGAAGGTGGTTCTTGATCCAGCGAATGGGGCGGCTTGGGATACGGCGATCAAAGCCTTCCACTTGGCGGGCGCCGAAGTCACCGCCATCCACAACACTCCCACTGGGCTGAATATCAACGAAGACTGCGGTTCAACCCATATCGAGTCCCTTCAGGCGGCGGTTCCCGCCGTTGGCGCCCACTTTGGGATTGGTCTCGACGGTGATGCTGATCGTTGTCTGGCGGTCGATGCTGCTGGTTGTGTCGTTGATGGCGATCAGATCCTAGCGATCCTGGCGATTGCGATGAAAGAGCAAGGTCGTCTCCATCAAGATACGGTCGTCGCGACGGTGATGAGCAACCTTGGCTTCTTTGTCGCGATGAAAGCTCATGAGATCCGCGTGGACACCACTAAGGTGGGGGACCGTTATGTGGTCGAGTCGATGAATGCCAATGGCTTCACCCTCGGTGGCGAACAGTCCGGACACGTCGTGATGAGTGAGTACGCTACGACTGGCGATGGCACTCTGACCGCTCTGCACCTCGCCCTTCAAGTCGTAAACTCTTCTCGCTCGCTAGCCGAACTAGGCTCGGTGATGACTAGGATGCCCCAGGTGATGATTAACGTTAGCGGGGTCGATCGCGATCGGACCAACCTTGATCAAGGGGTCGTCCAAGCGGTGGCCGCCGCCGAAATTGAACTTGGCAGCGCTGGGCGGGTCGTATTGCGGCCTTCTGGGACCGAACCCCTAGTCCGGGTGATGGTGGAAGCTGACACCGAAGACCGCGCCCGCAGCGTCGCCGAGTCACTCGCCGAAGTCGTCAGAACCCGGCTCGGACAGTAGACAGTAGCCTGGACAAGCGAAGCGCCGCCCGGGAACTAGATCTTCCGAATCTGAATCCACTCGATCTCATGGTCGGCATCCTTGCCAATAACCACCGTCGCGCGATCACGGGTGGGCTGGATATTGAGCGCGAGGTTCGGTCCGTTAATCCGGTCCCAGAACTCTACCGCTAGGGCAATCGCCTCATCGTCACCGATGTGAGCGAACTGCCGGAAATAAGAGGTGGGATCGTTGAAGGCGGTCCGACGCAGCTCGCGGAACCGGTTTAGGAACCACTGTTTGATGGCGGCTTCGGGGGCGTCGACATAAACCGAGAAGTCGAAGAAATCCGAAACCGCCGGGTCCATGATGCCACCGGTCCCGACCCGGGCGGGCTGGAGGACATTCAAGCCCTCAATAATCAGGACGTCTGGGTGGCTGATCGTGATCGTCTCACCCGGCACAATGTCGTAGGTGACATGGGAGTAGACCGGACTAGACACCTCGTTAACCCCAGATTTCACGGCGATTACGAAGTCGAGTAAGGCGTGCACATCGTACGATTCGGGAAAACCCTTGCGTTCCATCAGACCGCGTGCCTCAAGAACGGCATTGGGATAAAGGAAGCCATCGGTGGTGATCAGGTCAACGCGACGATTAACACTGAGCAGTTCGCGCAACAGGCGGGCGACGGTTGACTTCCCGACCGCCACTGACCCGGCGATGCCGATGATGAAAGGGGTCGGGCGCTCGGACAAGCCTAGGTAGGAGTTCGATTGCGCCGATAGAGCCGAAGTATTGTCAATATAGACATTGATCAGTTCCGTCAAGGGAAGATAGACCTGCTGGACCCGGGTGACGTCGAGGGGGTCACCGAGGGCCCTCAGCCCGGCCAAGGTTTCGGCGCTGAGATTAAGCTTGCGCTGCTTGGCGAGACGGGCCCAGTGGTCACGAGTGAGGGTGACCCAAGGCTGGGTGACGGGCGATGTCCGATTGGTCATGGCGTTTCCTTTCACTTTATTCTGCCACGAACTGACTAATCGGTGGGCGACGCTCGCGAACTGGATCACCAAGCCCTAGGCTTTCCACATGGCAAAAACACCCTGGATCGACCAAGACGAGCTGATGACGGCTTGGCCGCGATTTCCCAACACCGCCGATAAGTACGCCCGGGGCGTTGTCGGCGTGGTCACTGGCTCCCAGCGTTATCCGGGGGCCGGGGTGTTATCAGTCTTGGGGGCTCTCCAGGCCGGGGCCGGTTTTGTCCGATATTGTGGGCCCGCTAAGGCTGAGGCGGCAGTCCTGGTCCGCGCTCCGTCGGTGACCTTCGGCATGGGCCAGGTCGATGCCTGGGTGGTCGGCTGTGGCTGGGATACCGATGATATGGATCCTCACCTGGCCGACTGGCATCAGATCCTGGCTAGTGGGGCGCCGGTCGTCGCTGATGCCGGGGCGTTGTCCCTGGCGATGGACGGGTTACCGACCGGTTCGCTAATGACCCCGCATGCCGGTGAACTAGCCCGCCTACTTGGGGTCGAGCGGGCCGCGGTCGAGGCTGACCCAGTTGATCACGCTCATCAGGCTGCCCGACAGTTTCGCACGACCATCCTCCTTAAAGGCCATTCCCAGTTCGTTGTCACCCCGGCCGGGAAGACCACGACCCTGTTCAGTGGATCCCCGTGGCTCGCCCAAGCCGGTTCTGGTGATGTCCTAGCAGGGATCGCGGGCACGCTGTTGGCTCAACTCCTCGACCCTCGGCTAGCGGGACTCTTGGCAGCCGGCGTGCAAGCCCGTACCTCCCTGAACGTTCCGGGCCCCTACCCCCCAGACCGCATGGCCGAGTTCATCGCCGAAGAAATCGGCGACTCAGTCACCTACTAGTTACTCAAGATCGCTGGAGTCGCGTCGGCGACCACGGAGTCTTCAATCGGCCCTGATAGTGCTTAGTTTTGACGGCAATCCGGGCAGGTTCCGGTGAACTCCATGAGGTGGGTGAGGTCGCTGTAGCCGTATTGGGCGCCGATTTGGGTGATCCATTGTTCGATTCCGGTGCCGGTAACTTCGATGGTTGTTAGGCAGACGCGGCAGACTAGGTGATGGTGGTGATGGGCGGAGCAGCGGCGGTAAGCGGCTTGACCGTCAGTGGTTAGGGTGTCTAGATCGCCAGCTTCGACCATGGTGGCCACGGTCCGGTAGATCGTCGGTAGGCTGACTGGGGCTCCCGTAGCGCGGAGTTGATCGTGGATCTGCTGGGCGGTGAGGAACTCGGTTGATTGGCCGAGATGATCCCAGATGATGGCCCGTTGCTTAGTTTGGCGGCTCGGGGAGGGTTCTTTAGTGTTCGTCATAGTGGTCTCCGTGGGGGGCGTGGAGGTGGCCGCCGTGGATATAGTCGATGTGGTCGCCGTGGCTGATCGCCGGGTGGCCGCAGCCCGGGCCGTGAACATGATCGCCGTGTTCGTCGGTGGGCTCATGGGGGGCACCCGTCGGATCAACCTCGTCTCGGTGGGGATACCAGTGGCGGTGCATCAGGGAGGCGATCGGCAGTGAGGCGACGAAGAAGGTGATGGTGATTAAGACGATCATCGCCCCGGGGGCGAGGTTGGCCCAGGCCGCCACCAGGTAACCAGCAACACTAGCGACTAGACCGATCGTCATCGCCGCCCACATTGAGCGCCAGAAACCGCGAAAGACATTCTGGGCGGCGGCCACCGGGATGACCATCAGGGCGGAGACGAGCAGCAAGCCGACCGTACGCATCGCGGTGGTGACGGTGATCGCCGCTAGGGCGACGATGAGGTAATTATAAAAGCGAACCGGCAACCCGAGGGTACGAGCGAACTCTTCATCAGCGCTAATCGCGAACAACTGGGGTGACAAGCCTAAGGCGACGACCAGGATCAGAACGGCGAGTCCGGCGACCACCCCGAGATCGCTAGCCGAGATGGTGTTGAGGGAACCGAAGAGGTAACTCGATAACCCACCAGCGCCCTGCCCGGCAACGGAGGCCATCAGGACACCAGCGGCGAGGCCACCGTAGAACAAGACCGCGAGGCCGACATCGCCACTAGCGCGGCCTTTCTGCCGCAGGGTCTCAATCAGCAGCGCCCCGGCGACACAGATTCCGATTGCCCAGGGTAGGGGAGCGGTGCCAGTCATCAGAGCGAGCCCCACCCCGGCGATCGCGACGTGGCCGAGGCCATCGCCGAGTAGGGAGAGACGACGCTGGACGATGTAGGTGCCGATGGTCGGCGCGGATATCCCCACCAGCCCCGAGGCCAGCAGCGCCCGTTGGACGAAAGCGAAGGTCAGGAAGTCCATGTTGGCTCCATTCCCGTGAGCAGTCCCGGGCTGGTGGCCCGCTTCGGCACCCTGGGATGCGGTTCGGTGGGCACAACCGGGGAATCGTAGACCAAGCGACCTTCGCGCAATACGAGGGCCCTGGTGAGGAGGTCCGCTAGCGCTGTGGTCTCGTGAAGGACGATTAACCAGGTGGCGCTCAGCTCGCGCAAGGCGGTGGCAATGGCGGTCTGATTAGCGGTATCGACCCCAGCAAAAGGTTCGTCCATGATCACTAGGCGTGGCCGGTTGACGATACCGCGCGCGATGAGGACCCGCTGCTGCTGGCCGCCCGATAGATGGAGGTAGGGTTCCGACGCTTGAGCGGTCAGGCCGACGGTTTCGAGGGCTTCGGTGATAGCGGATCGGCGGGCCTTACCACTCCAACCGAGCGGTCGGTTGGCGAGAGTGCCGGAACCGACTACCTCGCTGACCGTGGTCGAATGGAGCGAAACCGAGGCTCGCTGGGGAACGTACCCAATCTGCCTCCAAGATCGGAAGTGTTCGATCGGTTGGCCAAGCAGCGTGATCTGGCCTTGTTGGCAGGGGTAGAGACCGAGGA
>JAIRKB010000276.1 GCA_031260385.1 Propionibacteriaceae bacterium
GACTACGGTGTTGGTCTCGGGCTCTGTGCGTAACACATAACGTGGACCTCCATCGGGCGATACGGTGGTTATCCGCAACCCCTGGCGTTGCCCAATGGTGTAAGTGAAAGCCCCGCGATGTTGCCCAAGGGCAGCGCCCGCTTCGTCGCAGATATCCCCCACACGCTCCCCAAGGGCAGCCCGCAAATAGCCCGCCGTATCCCCATCAGGGATAAAGCAGATATCGGTTGAGTCCGCCTTATCCGCGATCAACAGCTCCCGCTCCCAAGCCTCAGCTCTAACCTCCCCCTTTGTGGCATCCCCCAAGGGAAACACACAACGCCGCAGTTGAGCCTGATCCAGCCGCGCCAAAACATAACTCTGATCCTTCGCAGGATCGCTCCCCCGATGAAGCTCAACCTCCTCCCCCGACCAAACGAGCCGAGCATAATGCCCCGTGACGACACCAGAGAAACCCCGGTCGATAGCTCGCTCTAGCAGAGCCCCAAACTTGATCCGCTCATTACACCGTGGACAAGGATTCGGTGTCCGCCCCCGGGCATACTCGCCAAGGAAGTAACGCCCGACCGCCTCATCAAACATCCCCGAGAGATCCCAAACCTCAAACGGAACCCCAAGCTGCTCAGCAATCCCCCGAGCTTCCCCCGCCTCATCCCGAGCTGACATGGACAAACGAAGATAAACCGCCAAAACCTCGTAACCCTCCTCAAGGGCGCGCGCGGTAGCGACAGCGGAATCAACCCCGCCAGAAAGTGCGGCAACCAAACGCTGTGTCACACCCCCATTCTGTCACGGTCTGGGGGGTGGGGGAGATTGGTGGGGTCGTCGATTCCCGGACGGCGCACCGCTTGTCCAGGCTACAAGCTACAAGATATTGCTGGGGCACAACAGGGCCACGTATTGCAGTCCAAAGCCCCCCCCAGATGAAAGGGGATGGGCGCCGATATTGTTGGGCAGAAGCTGGGTCGAAAAAATCGTGCAACGATTTAGGCACGCAGTGCCGTTTTCGGCGCGAGTCCGAGCGCCGTGAAAGAATCCGCAGGATTCACGGCGCGAAACGCCTTCTGCACGGCAATATCGGCGCCCATCCCTCCCACAACGACTATTACCGATACACTAATCCTGGCGTCTAGGTTAATGAGAGGCAAAATGGCCAAGAGGCAATCTACTTCGGCTCCGGGCGATGATCTCCCGATTGCAGCCACCAACGAGACCACGACCGACGATGTCGTCGTGACTGATGATCCGGGCGAACAACCTGCGGTCTCACCCGACCAGGCGACGATCGCTGCCGTACTAGGGAGCCCCGCAAGCGCGTACACTCCACCACCGACCCAAGAGCGGGTCATCGCCCCACCCCCGGTTTATCAACCAGGCCCGCCAAGCGCCGCCTCCCAAGCAGTAGTGGCGATCCGGCAGATGTCGGCGACCAAGCTGGCCGACACGATGTTCTGGATCAAGGCCCAGAAGATCGCCGCCGGTCTGATCTTCCTAGTGGCCGTACTCTTCGGGATCGCGGCTTGCGGGGTTGTTGCTTCGGCGGATACTGAGCGCGCGCTAGGCGGACTAGTGAACATGTTGGCTGGGATGGCCGCGATGGTGGCGGTGTGGATTGTTGGCGCGATTTTCGCGATTTTCTTGATCGTGAACGCCAATCACGCGGCCGATTCCCACAAGACGAGAATCCTGATCGAAGAGGGCTGACTCGCCGCCGGGTGGGAGCCACTAACCGGATATGGTGTTGATCGCTTGCCTTCGTCGATTAAGATTATGAGGATTGTGCATTAGGAGTCACCATGTCTGTTTTTTCTGAGCTTTCGTCTGCGCCCAAGGATCCGATCCTGGGGATGACCGAATTGTTCAACGCTGATACCGCCGCTGACAAGGTCAATCTCGGTGTTGGGGTTTATCTGGACGTGACTGGGAAGGTTCCTTCGCTTCAGTGCGTACGCCAGGTTGAGTCCCAGCTTGCCGCGACGGTACGGCCGCGGGGTTACCTGCCGATGGATGGTATGCCGGGGTTCAATACGGTGGTTCGCGACCTGGTGTTCGGGGCGGACTCCCCAGCCGTACAGGCGGGACGAGTGGTCAGCGTCCAGGCGCTGGGTGGGACGGGCGCGCTGCGCTTGGGGGCGGGAATGCTCACTTTGGCTTCACCCGATGCTCCGGTTTTGTTGTCGGATCCGTCGTGGGAGAACCACGCGTTGCTGTTCACTCGCGCCGGGTTCAGCCTTGGTCAATATCGCTACTACGATCCGGTCGGTCGCTGTGTTGATGTTGAAGGAATGGTTGAGGATTTGGCGGCGGCCCAACCCGGGTCGATTGTGGTGTTGCATGCTTGTTGCCACAACCCGACGGGCTACGATCTGACGCCCGCCGAGTGGGATCGCGTGGTCGATGTCCTAGTGGCGCGCGGGCTCGTGCCTTTCGTTGACTTGGCTTATCAGGGTTTCTCGGTCGGGGTCGAGGAGGACCGCTATGTGGTGTCACGCCTGGCGGAGACCGGGATCCCCTTCTTGGTCGCGAACTCTTTCTCGAAGACTTTCGCTTTGTACGGTGAGCGGGTGGGCGCGATTCACCTGGGTTGTACGGATGCTGCCGAGGCGGCGCGGGTGCTGTCGCAGGTCAAGCTGGTCGTCCGGGCGATCTACTCCAACCCCCCCACCCACGGCGCCGCGATCGTCTCGACGGTCCTCGCTGATGCCGAGTTGCGGGCCGGGTGGGAGCAAGAGGTGGCCGTGATGCGGGATCGCATCATCGAAACCCGCTTGGCTTTCCGCGCTGGTCTGGAAGCGGCCGGTGTCACCGATGATCTGAGTCACGTCACCACCCAAACCGGTTTGTTCTCCTACTCAGGGCTGTCAGTCGCGCAAATGGAGCGACTGCGCAATGAGTTCCATGTCTACGGTCTGGACTCCGGCCGCCTATGCATCGCAGCGATCAACCCGACCAATATCGATCGCGTAATCGCCGCCGTCGCCGACGTTATCAAGTCTGAAGCCTAGGTCGATAGCAAAAGATGCTAAGTGGCCGCATTACTCGGTAGAGTATATGCGGCAACACTCCCCGGTTGGTCTTCCGGCAGGGCCCGCCTGACTTTGAATCAGGATTAGCGAAGTAGGTTCGACTCCTACCCGGGGAACGGAAAAACGCAGGCACTGCCTGCGTTTTTCCGTTCCCCGGGTTGACGAGCGAGTTCCCTTCGGAACTCGGCTCTTTGGATTGTAGCGGGGTAGCGCCATGTGTCGTCCTACTGACGTTACCGTGCAAGGTTAGGCCGAATGATGCGGCCTAACCTTGCACGTTGACGGGATCGGGCTCTGGCCGGGTGCAGCAAACAAGAGAATCACCCTAACTGCCATCCACCTAAGCCCCCCCCCCAACCCGTAAAGCAGAAAAGTCCCTCCCTCCCCGGAAAATGCTTGTGGTTCACCTGAGTACAGGAAAGCCGCGGAAGAACCATCAAAACCGCGGGGTCTGGGGTGGCGGTCTCCACCCCAGCCATACGGAAAGTCAG
>JAIRKB010000003.1 GCA_031260385.1 Propionibacteriaceae bacterium
AACCCGTACTTCAACCTTGCCAATCCGGAAAAGCTCGCCGAACGCCTAGTCGAGGTCTTTGCTGACTGGGAGGTGACCCTTGAGGAAGCTAAGGCGGCAGTCGCGGCCGGGTTCGCTGAGGACCGTACCTTCCGCGAGGACGTCCGCCAAGCTGGGCGCGAGGCCCGCGAATACTGCCGGGTCAACAATGTCCGGGGTATCGTCCTCGCCGGTCGGCCTTACCACCTCGATCCGGAGGTCCATCACGGAATCCCCGAACTGGTCACCAGCCTCGGCATGGCGGTTTTCACCGAAAACTCGGTCTTGCCAGACACCCTCGGCGGCGAAACAGTCCTGGAACGCCCCTTACGGGTGCGCGATCAGTGGGCCTACCATTCCCGGTTGTACGAATCGGCGGCCGTGGTCACCGAGGAGCCCGATCTGGAGCTCGTCCAGTTGGTCTCCTTTGGTTGCGGTCTCGACGCTGTCACCTCGGAACAGGTGTCCGAGATCTTGGAGGCGAAGAATCGGGTTTATACCCTGCTAAAGATCGATGAGGTTTCCAGTCTAGGGGCAGCGCGCATTCGTTTGCGGTCGCTAGCGGCGGCGGCGAAGCAGCGGACGATCCGCCACCGCAAGCCGTCGAGCCATGCCCACGAGCGCCGGGTCTTCACCAAGGAGATGAAAGCCAACCACACGATTCTGGCCCCCCAGATGGCACCGATCCATCTGCGTCTGATCGTGCCGATCCTGGAACGGGAGGGCTACAAGATCAAGTTCCTGGAGCATGCCTCGCGTGAGGATGTCGAACGTGGCTTGCGGTCTGTCAACAACGATGCTTGCTACCCAGCGATCATGGTGATCGGGCAGTTGATGGCCGCCCTTGAGGCGCCGGATGTCGATCCTGACAACGCCTCCTTTATCATCACCCAAACCGGTGGGATGTGCCGGGCGACCAATTACGCCGCCCTGATGCGCAAGGCCTTGCGTGATGCCGGTTATCCGCAGGTTCCGGTGGTCGGGATCTCTCTGGGCGGCCTGGAACCGAACCCAGGGGTGAAGCTAACCCTAGGCTTGGCTCACAAGGCGATGCGGGCGCTTAGCTTGGGGGATCTGCTCCAGGATCTGCTCTTGCGCGTTCGCCCCTACGAAGCCGCGCCGGGATCGGCGAATGACCTCTACTTGCGTTGGGACACGATCATCCGGGAGTGGTTCTTATCGGGACGCTCCCCGATGTACGGACGGCGGCTTAACTATTCGCGCCTGATCCACGCCATGGTTGATGAGTTTGATGCTCTGGCTTTGAGGGATGTACCACGGAAACCCCGGGTCGGCGTTGTCGGTGAGATCCTGGTCAAGTTCCAGCCCGATGCTAATAACCAACTGATCGAGGTCATCGAATCAGAGGGTTGCGAAGCGAAACTACCCGGCTTGATGGAGTTCATGCTTACCGGCCTCCACCAAGCGGAGTGGAACTGGGAGACCTTCGGCATCAACGGCAAGTGGTTACGCGCTCGGGCGGTCTTCCGCTCCTATATGGAGACCTACCGGACGCCGGTTCGCAAAGCCCTCGCCAAAGCCAATGCCCGCCACGCCGAACCCAAGTTCTCGGTTCCCGGCCAGATGGCGGAACTAGCCGCCCGCGCCCAAGAGGTCACCAGCCTTGGCAACCAAGCTGGTGAAGGCTGGCTGCTTACCGGCGAGATCGTTGAGTTGATCCATGATGGGGTGCCGAATGTCATCTGCGCCCAACCTTTCGCTTGCTTACCAAACCACGTGGTTGGCAAGGGGATGTTCAAGGAGATTCGCCGCCTCTACCCTGGCGCGAACCTGGTGACGATCGACTACGATCCCGGCGCCTCTGAGGTCAACCAGCTCAATCGCATCAAGCTGATGATCACCACCGCCCACATGGCCCATCAGGGATCCGATCTTGAGATCACGACCACGACCGTGCCGGATGACGACGAGATCCCGGTCTTCGTCTGATCGACTCCCTAAGCCAAACCCCGATCAACTAGTCTGACGCAGGCTCGAAACCAACGGGCAGTGGGCTAGCTGGCTTTCGTCTAGACCATCCAAGAGGACGGCGAGGGCCTCCTGCTTGGTCATGACCGGCGAGACCACCTTTTCGGCGGCCTCCCGGGCGGCTCGAACAACGAAAGCCGAACGGGACTCTCCCCTGATCTTAGCGGCGCGCGCGATCAGGTCATCGGTGGTCTGGTCAAGGCGGGTCTCGAAACGCCGCGATCGCAGTAGCTGGCTCATAGCCCGATTCTAGACCGCGCTTACGATAGGTACGGTATTTGTACGGCGCGAGTTCGGAGGTAACCCTATTAATATCTAATAGGCCATCTTCATGGCCGTCCGAACCTCTGCCAAGGTCGTCTCAGCGATCTCGTTGGCGCGCTGGTTCCCGGCGACCAGGACCGACCGCAGATATCCCAAGTCCTCGGCAATCGTCTCGCGGCGAGCCCGATGTTCACGTAGGCGTTCATTTAAACCCTCGGTGACAAGCTTTTTTAGCGCCCCCGCTCCCCCATCACCGATTTCCTCAGCGATCGCTCTCGGATCACGATCCAGACATAGACCAGCAATCGACAACAGGTTAGACACCCCTGGGCGGCTTTCCGGATCGAAGGTGATCTGTCGATCAGCATCGGTGACTGCCCGCTTCAGGGCCCGCGCAGTTTCATCAGCGCTCATCCCCAACTCGATAACATTTCCTTTGGTCTTCGACATCTTGGTTCCATCCGTACCAAGAATCATCACTGCCCCTTCGCTAAGCAAGGCGTCCGCCAGCGGAAACACCGGCTGATCAGGGTTAGCGCGACCATAGCGCTCATCGAAACGCCGAGCGATCACCCGACACATTTCGATGTGGGGAACCTGATCTTTGCCAACCGGCACCAGGTTAGCCTTCCCAAACAGAATATCCGCTGCTTGGTGAACCGGGTAGGTCAACATCAACCCGGACATTGGCCGCCCACTGTCTTCCAACTCCGCTTTGACGGTTGGGTTCCGCTTCAGTTCGGATTCGGTGACCAGCGACAGGAAAGGCAGCATTAACTGATTGAGGGCCGGCACATCAGAGTGGGTGAAGATCAGGGTCTGC
>JAIRKB010000049.1 GCA_031260385.1 Propionibacteriaceae bacterium
ATCAGGTGTTGGAGGATCGTGTCCGGACCGCCCAGAACCGTTTCACCGAGAGCCGTGACCGTGCTTTCGATGCGATTGTTCAGCTCTTCACCTCCCTTGAAACCGCAAGGGCCGAAGGCAGCACTGTTCCCGAGGCGGATATCGCCGCGGCACAGGCTTGGGCAGCGCGCGCTGGCTACTACCTGGATTACATTACTTCAGAGAACTCGATCGGCTTCCACAGCCCGGATTATTTCCAGCGTGTAGCCAACCAAGCTCTGGATTATGCCCGTAATGGTCAGCTTGCCCTTCTCGGCATCGAAATCGTTGTGACTCCTCAATCGCAGGATAACACCGATGAGATTGCGGACTCGGGCCTACGGTGAGCCAGTACTCCGATGACGACCTACTAGAGGAACATGACGACGACATAGTGGCACCCCGGAGGGTCACGACCAAGGCCGCCAAAGACAAACTGTCTGGCACTGGGAAGTTGTTAGTCGTCGGAGCAGTGGTAATCGGAATTGTCCTCGGGGCGTGGGCGGCAGGGAAACTTGCCTCCGGCCCCGGGGCCAACCCGTCTTCGGGCCCTGCAACCTCTTCTACGGGTGATCCCGGCCTTCGGCTAGCAGAGTTGGAGGCGATCCTTCTTGAGGATCCCTCCAACATTGATGCTCTCATGGAGGCTGGTGTAATACTTTTTAACGCGGGAAATCTTGAAGCCGCCCGGGACTCCTGGGAAACCGTGCTCGAGATCGACGACACGATCGCGGAAGCCTGGTTTAACCTCGGCTTCTACTATCTGGGGATCGAACCTCCCGACGAAGCTGGTGCAACTGCGGCCTGGAACCGGGTCGTTGAGTTGTCTCCCGGCTCTGAGTTGGCCTTGGCCGCTCAACAACATCTCAGTTGGCTTGAACAAGGGGAGTTCTCCAACTCGCCGACGCCGAGTGAAACGGGGTCGTAATGGCCGTCTCCCTATCGCTGCTTGGCATCCTGATGGTTCTTGGGGCGGGAATGCTCTCATTCGCGTCGCCATGTTTCCTGCCTGTGGTGCCGGTCTTCGTGGGATATCTCAGTGGTGGGGGCGAGCTTGAGACGGCGAGCGATGATAATCCCGGTCGTACGGCCGTCGGGCTCAAAGCTCGGCGGGGGGCGATCGGGCAGGCGGGGATCTTCATCGCCGCCTTCTCCTTGGTGTTTATTGTCTTGTGGTCTTTGGTCGGGTTGATCGGCTGGGTGGTCGGTTCATACCGTAACTATCTGCGGATTGGCGGCGGCATCTTGCTAGTGATCATCGGGCTGCACACCGCCCGATTGCTAGTCATTCCGCTACTCGATCGGGTGTTGCAACCCAAGTATCGTCCCGATCAGCAGGCGGCGCCGAACTGGCGGCGCTCCCTAGCGCTGGGCCTGGCCTTTGGCGCCGGTTGGACGCCGTGTATCGGCCCGATCCTCGGTGGCGTGATCGGGCTCGCTACCACCTCCGATTCGCTAGGCGTCGGGGTGATCCTAATGGTGGTGTATTCGCTCGGCTTGGGGATCCCGTTTATCTTGGTCTGCGCGGGCGCTGACTGGGTGACCAGCCGGATGAAATGGTTTCTGACTCACCAGAAAGCGGTTAATATCGTTGTGGGTCTATGTTTGGTTGTGGTGGGGTTTTTGATGATCACTAATCTGTTCTCGCGGCTAGCCGCGCTAATGCCGATCTAACAAAGGGAAAGGATGTTATGAGCGAGGAAGTAAACGGGGGGAAAGAAAAGAAGGCTGGCGACGTCGCCACCGAAGATCAAGTTGAGGTTAACTTCGGCGAATTCTTCCGCCGGGTCTATCAGGTGACCTACTCCAAGACCATTGGGTTGATCATCATCATCACTTTCGCGGTCTTTGCCCTGCTCGGCGCGGTCTTCCAGCAGGCTCCCGAGGGCACTTATGGCGACGTAGACGCCAAAGCCCAGTTTCTTGCCGCCATGCAAAGCAAGTATGGTGGCTGGACTTCCGTCCTGGACTTCCTCGGCATCTTCCACGTCTTCACCTCTATCGGCTTCCTGGTGGTCTGTGGGGCGCTAGCGATCTCGCTGATTGGGTGTACGACCCACCGCATTCCACCGCTCGTCGAGCGCTTCCGCTCACCTCGGGTGATGGTCTCGGAACGCTTCTATGGGGCCGCTCGTTATCAGGGCTCAGTGGCGACCGAGTTGAAGCCGAAGAAGGCTTTGATCATGGCTCATGATGAGCTTAAGAAAGCCCGCTACCGCGTGATCGCTGGCGACGAAACCAGTCTCTACGCCGACAAGTGGGCTTGGGGTGGGATCGGAACCGTGGTGGCTCACCTGGCCTTCCTGATGATTCTGTGTGCCTTCGTGGTCTCGGGGCTCACCTCTTACTCCTCCATCCTGCCGGTCTGGGAGGGCCGGGAGGCGGTCGCGATTGTTGAGGGGTCTTCTATCAAGGTTGAGGTGACTGAGATCGGAGCGGTCTTTGTCGACCAGCGACCGGAGGATTATTTCTCTAACCTCAAGCTATTCGATGGCGACACCCTGGTGGCAGAGCAGACGATTCGGGTCAATACCCCGCTGAACTACAAGGGCTGGGGTCTCCATCAAGCCGACTATGGGCCGGCGGTTGATGTTCGTTTGGTGAACCCTTCGGACGAGGGGTTTGTCGGCACGATCCTGTTGCGGACCAAGACCTCGGTCGGGCTGACGGTTGGGGGAATCTACCTACCGGAACGCGGAGTCTACGTTGAGGTGTCTCGGGTCACCCCGGGGGTGCAGCGCAACGACCTCGCTCCCGAGGAAGCCTTGTTCCAGGTGTACTCGATTGCTAGTGATGGCTCCGATCAACTGATTGGCATGAAGATCCTCTATCCGGGGGAAACCTACGAGATCGGCGATCTGTTTATTACTTACGACCGGGAGTCGCAATATACCGGCATCTTGGTCACCCGCGACCCGGGAGCGATCTGGATGTGGATCGGTTCCGGTCTGTTGGTCATCGGCATGACCATCACCTTCACTTGTCGCCACCGCCGGGTGTGGGTGAGAGCAATTAAGGGCGAACTGCAGTTCGCCTCTGCGGATAAAGAAGATTCCGGCTTCCGCCGGCTCTTCGAAGAACTTGTTGCCCAGGCCGAGACCTGGTCACCTGAAAGGAGCAAATGATGGGGACTGACACAATCCAAATGGTTGGGGAATACCTATTGACCGCTTCGGTGGTCTTGGTGGTGATCTCTCTAGGGATGTACTTGGTGGTGATCTCCGCTGCGAGGCGAGTCTCGACGATCCAAGCCAAGGTTCCAGTGCTGGTGGGGGCAGAGCCGACCACCGAGGAACTGCTCGAGGCGTCCGTCAGTGATGATGGTGATCCAAAGGCTGATCCGGGGGTGTCCTATTCGAGCGCCGATATCGTTGATGAGGTGCCCGAGAAGAAGAAGCCCGCTCCCAAGGTCGCTCCGGCGGCCAAGAAGTCAACTATGGACGCGGCGGTTTTCGCCCATGGCTTTGCAGCGATCGCCTTCATCTTGGTGAGCGCCTACATCGTCATCCGCTGGATTCTCGCTGGACATGGCCCGTTCTCGAATATGCACGAGTTCGCCATCTCCTTCGTCTGGGGGATCCTGTTGACCTTCCTGGTCGTGATGTGGCGGTTCAAGACCCGGATCCTCGCCGTGCTCGTGCTACCGGTGGTCGCGGCCTTGCTGATCTTCGCGATTCAGGTAGGTACGGAGATTACTCCGCTGGTGCCCGCCCTGCAGAACTCCCTGATGTTGACCTTGCACGTCGGGTTCGCTGCCATCTCGTACGGCGCAGCCTGTGTCTCCTTCGGGGCAGCGATCGTCTACCTGCTCTATCCGAGACTACGTCTCAAGGTTCCGCGCGACCGCTTCGATGAGATCGGTTACAAGGGTGCCGTCGTCGCCTTCCCGCTGATGACCGTCATGATCATCTTGGGCGCCATCTGGGCGAAGACCGCTTGGGGCCGCTACTGGGGTTGGGATCCCAAGGAGACGGCCGCCCTGGTCACCTGGCTGGTTTACGCTGGCTTCCTACACGCTCGGATCGTCGCCGGTTGGCGCGGTACGCGAGCGGCAGTCATGCTGATCCTTGGCTTCGCGGCGGTGATGTTCGCCTACTTCGGTAACTACTTCCTCGGTGGATTGCACGCTTACACAACATGAAAAAGTCAGCTATAAGGAATATCGTCGTTCTGGCTATCACAACGGCGGTGATACTGGTGGGGGTCTGGCTCGTCCAGAACCCCC
>JAIRKB010000061.1 GCA_031260385.1 Propionibacteriaceae bacterium
CTATGGCTAGAACGTGAAGAGACCGGCGGTCAGTTCACCGCTGACGAACTGAAGGTCGTGCTCCGTCGCGTCGTACTCGCCAATCTCGCTAATGTCGTGGTCTGCGGGACCTCCTTTAAGAACAAGGGTGTCCAACTACTGCTTGACGCTGTCAACGACTATCTGCCCTCCCCGCTCGATATCCCGGCGATCCAGGGTTTCAAGCCGGGCGACCAGGCGGTGGTGATGGAGCGGAAGCCGAGTAATGACGAGCCCTTGTCGATCCTGGCTTTCAAGATCGCCGCCGATCCACACCTCGGTCGTTTGACTTTCGTACGGGTCTACTCTGGCGTGCTGCGCTCCGGCCAAGCCGTCATGAACTCGACTAAGGGTAAGAAGGAACGGGTCGGCAAGATCTATCAGATGCACGCCAATAAGCGTGAAGAGGTCGAGGCGATGGGCACCGGCATGATCTGCGCCGTGATGGGGTTGAAGGACACCACCACCGGCGAAACCCTCTGCGACCCGGCGAAACCGATCCAACTGGAGTCTTTGGACTTCCCCTCCCCGGTGATCGAGCAGGCGATCGAGCCGAAGACCAAGTCCGACCAGGAGCGCTTGATGACGGCGATCCAGAAGTTGGCCGAAGAGGATCCGACCTTCCAGGTTCACTCCGACGAAGACACCGGTCAGACCATTATTGCTGGCATGGGTGAGCTTCACCTCGAGATCCTGATTGAGCGGATGCGCCGCGAGTTTCGGGTTGATGCCAATGTTGGCAAGCCTCAGGTCTCCTATCGTGAGACCCTGCGGAAGAAGGTTGACAAGGTCGAATACACCCACCGCAAGCAGTCTGGTGGTTCCGGTCAGTACGCCCGTGTGATCATCGCGGTCGAGCCGAAGGAACCGGGTAGTGGCTACGAGTTCGTCTCGGCGGTGACCGGTGGACGGGTGCCCCGAGAGTACATCCCGGCGGTCGATCAGGGTTGTCGCGATGCGCTGCAGTTTGGTGTCTTGGCTGGTTACCCGGTCGAAGACGTCAAGGTCACCTTGCTGGACGGGGCCTATCACGAGGTCGACTCCAGTGAACTGGCCTTCAAGATTGCCGGTTCGATGGCCTTCAAGGAAGCGGCCCGCCAGGCCGACCCGGCGATCCTCGAGCCGATGATGGCGGTTGAGGTCACCACTCCCGAGGAGTATCTCGGCACGGTGATCGGCGACCTGAACTCCCGGCGCGGGCAGATCCAGTCGATGGACGAGCTCCACGGCAACCGGGTTGTACGGGCGCTCGTGCCGCTATCGGAAATGTTTGGGTATGTTGGCGACCTGCGGTCGAAGACCTCGGGCCAAGCCTCATACTCGATGGAGTTCGACCGCTATGCGGAATGCCCGCAGTCAGTGGCGAACGAAATCATTGCCAAGACCCGCGGCGGAGGATAAACCACCCCACAAAGTGTCCTCCCTCCGCAAGGCTCCGGTCCGGTACTTTGCGGGGACCCCAGGTAAACCACCCCACCCCACCACTGCCTTAGGCGTGTGTTAGGCTGATTTTCGAGAATCATCCTTTCAGTGGGGGTTGAAGTGAGTAGCGACGATAGTTTTGGGCCTGATTTCACGTGGTCTGTTCCATCCGAGGTGCCGGATCCGATTGTTGTTAGCCAACCAGCGCTAGCGGTCCCGGTCGAGGAGCCGGTCCTGTTGATTCGGGCGCCGAAGAAGCGGTGGCCGCTGGTGGCGACGATCATTGTGGTAGTGGCTTTGGTGGTAGCGGGCGGGATCATCGTACGTTCTTGGAGTTGGTTTGGGAGTTCGGCCCCGGTCGGGGAATCGACCCAGCCGGGCTCTGGCCCGACCAGTTACGTTCCGCAACAGTCCACCGGCCTAGTTGACGTACCGATCGATTTGACCGCTGGTCTGGGAGTGTCGGTGCAACCTTTGACGGTCGGAGCCTGGGGCGGCGTCTTGGTTTTCGATTTGCTTTTCAACTCGCCGGAGGACTGCTGGGAACGAGTCTGTTATCGCAGCATCCTGAGGGGGGTGGACTACCTGACTGGGGCCGTGTTGTGGACAGTGGACCGGTTACCCGATAACACCCCTTGCTATTATGATATCAACGCGCCAGCATCCTATGACGACGGCAAGCTGGCTTTTACTCTCTATAACCATGGGGAACATAGCCGCGCAGTCGTCATGGTGATTGAACTACGAACCGGCATCGTGCTGGTAAGCCACGAAACCCCGACCCAGGGCTCGAAGTCCAAGCAGTTCTTGACCTACAACTCGGCGGTCGTCACCTACCAAGACGGCATCATCGTTATTGGTGATTGGGACATGACCAATGGCTACGATGGCGACACTCTTTGGGTAAGCACCGTCGCCTATCGGGATACTAATCTTTCCACACCGCTTTGGCGGGCCGAGGGGACGTTGACTGCCACGGATCATAACCTACGGATTTGGACTTTTTCGCCCGCCCTGCCTGGTCTGGCGCTGGCGGTGAGCGATGACCACGGCATTATCTACGTGGCAATCGAGACCGGTGAGCCGGTTATCTTCCCTGATCAAACGACCGACCCGTCCTTTGTCGAGGCCAGCGGCGCCATCCTCCAGACTGGTTCCTACCTAGACCCATTTTCCGGTGGGGTAATTAGCCGGTGGTCTGATTCGACAGGACCACAGTGGTCCTTCCCGCTGACAGACGTACTGATTCGAGAAGCGGGTTGTGTCACCACTGACAATGTTGTTTTCCGGATCTGGGATATCGAGCGCCGGACGTCGGTGGTGATGGCGATCAATCGAGAAACTGGCCGGCAAGCCTGGGCAGTTACCCATCTGTGGGACGAGGAAGTGTCGTGGGGTTTACGTTGGAACTGCACGGTTGTGAGTGTCGGTGACCAAGAGTTGGTGGTGCTACCGGAGAGCAATGGGCTCAGCTTTGTGGATGGCGTAACCGGCACAAGAGTCGGTGACCTGCCAGATCTGGTTACTCCCGCTGATCGGGAGGCCGGAGGAGACCAGGTGGGAGTTTCTGGGACCTATCCCTGCGGGGATCACGGGGCCTGCGCCATTGTGTCTACCGGCTCCGGCATAGTGGTGACAGTCTTCGACCCAAGCACGTCGCCTCCATCAATCCTTAATCAGCAGCGTTTCCTTGGCTTGTACGACCGCGGCAGTGCCGAGAG
>JAIRKB010000173.1 GCA_031260385.1 Propionibacteriaceae bacterium
CGCCGCTGCTTGGGGCAACTCGACTAATCTTACGCATCGACTCAACCGGAGTCAAATCGAGCGGCTGATTTTTCCCGCAGCGTTCGCTAGGTAAATCTAGGATTTTTTGAGCGAAGTAAACTAGGGGAAACCCTTGCTGATAAGCATCTTCAACCTGTTGGTATCAGTACTTCATTGCGAAGGCTAGACAAGGTTACCTCACCAATCTCGACGCTGTCAAATGCTCTTTCGAGGCCCCAATCGCCCCGGGAAAACCCCGCCTGTATCGCCCCTAGACCCGCCTGCTCGCGTTGTCGGGCGCGTCGCGGCCTTTGTGTACGTACCGTACCTGTCTTCCCGGGCGTGTCGTCCGTCCGGGCGCAGCGACCGACCAAGAACCACCAGACGTACATCCAGCCCGCCCGCGATGGGATAGACTAGTGTGCTGTTATTTTCCTTGAGAGGGAACCTTGACCCACCAAACATCTCTGGATAGAGAACTACAGGTTGAACAGAGGCACGTTGACCTAGTTCTAGCCCAGCTTCGGCATGCGACAGCCTCGGCGCGCGGGCTGGTGGCAGAGTCCAAGGCGCGATTTACATCGAGTCGTGAGACCTGGGTACGGGAAGAAGATGGCACCGCCCTATTTGAACGGGATGCTTTCGCCTTTCTGGCCGCTCGTCGCCTGGCCAGTTTGGAGGGCGAACACGAAGGACTAGTCTTTGGTCGCCTCGATTTCCTTGAGCCGGAGATCCGTTACATCGGACGCTTGGGAGTCCGCACTGACGACTACGAACCGCTGGTGATCGACTGGCGCGCCGGCGCTGCGGAACCCTTCTACCGGGCCACCCCCGTCCAACCGATGGACGTCATTCGGCGTCGCGTGCTCAACTGCCGCGATGACAAGGTGATCGGGGTCGAAGACGATGTTCTGATGCCGACCCACCTGCCTGACGATATGACGGTGATCGGCGACGGGGCCCTAATGCGTGCCCTCAAACGGGCTCGCGGTTCCAAGATGCGCGATATCGTCGCGACGATCCAGGCTGAGCAAGATGAGGCGATCCGCGCCCCTTATCAAGGTTTCACCCTCATCACGGGCGGCCCAGGCACCGGCAAGACCGTGGTCGGTCTCCACCGCATCGCCTTCTTGCTTTACACCCATCGTCGCCGGTTCGCTAATGGTGGCGTGCTGGTCATTGGCCCCTCGGGGGTCTTCATGGACTATATCGAGCGGGTGCTCCCGTCGCTTGGCGAGGAATCCGTCACCCTAAAGTCGCTTGGTCAGGTGGCGAGCGACCGCCTGGGGATCACCGCCACCACTCGGGAGTCCCCCGAGGCCTGGGCGATCAAGGGGGCTTGGTCAATGGTTGACCTCCTTGGCCGGCTGGTGGAGTACTCCCCCGGCGCCCCGGGGCCCCTGACGCTCACAATTAAGGGCGAACCGTTCACCTTGACCGCCGAAAGACTAGTCGCCATTCGCCAGGACTGCCTAAGCCGCCAACCGTACAACGACGCCCGCAGTCTCGCCGAATCCCAGATTATCGCCCGGATGTGGGTGAGTGCCGAACCGCGCTTGCGGTCGGTCAATCAGAAGCTTTTCGACGACTTGGTCCGCAGCGCCTGGGCTTTCACCACCTTCATGGATCGCTGGTGGCCGATGATCGATGCAACCGAGATGCTCGCCCGGCTGCGCGACCCAAGGCTCGTCGAACAGCTAAGCGATCTCAACCCCGAGCAGGCCAAGATCCTCGCCGAGTCGATCGATCCTGAGCACTGGCAGGTGGCCGATATCCCGCTACTCGATGAACTTGCCGAACGGCTTGGTCGGGTGCCGATCGAAATCGATGAGGATGACAGCCTCTTGATGGGTTCGGGAACGGAAGAACTGGTCACGATCTCCGAGCGCCTGACCGATCATCGGGAGCGCGAAGCGGGCACCCCCCACGACACCTTCGCTCATATCCTGGTGGATGAAGCGCAAGACATCACGCCGATGCAATGGCGGATGATCCACCGTCGCGGGCCGAACGCCTCTTGGACGATCGTCGCCGATCCCGCCCAATCAAGTTGGCCGGATCGGGATGAGCCGACCCGCTTCCTGATCAGCCTGATCGGTAATCGCGAGCAGCGCTCTTTCAGGCTGTCCACGAACTACCGCTCCCCCAAAGAGGCCTACAAGCTCGCCACCCGCTACCTGCGAAACTTCGAACCGGATATTGACGTGCCCAAGGCCGTCCGTTACACCGGTTTTCCGCCACGCTTGCTTGTCGCCCCCCGGGCTCAGTTAGCCGCCCAAGTCGCCGAGGCCACCACCGGGTTGCTTGAGGAACTGGAGGGTACGATCGGGATCATTACTCCTGATTACAGTGCTGAGATTGAAGCCGCGCTACCCCAGAATCCCCGGATCATGGTTCTCGACCCCCTGTCATCGAAGGGCCTAGAGTTCGATGGGGTGGTCGTGGTTGATCCCGATAGCATTGCCGCCGCTAGCGCTTCCGGACCGCGGACCCTCTATGTCGCACTCACCCGACCGACCCAGATCCTGGTGACAATCGATATCGATACCCCTGGGGTCTGGCGTCCCGGCAGTTAGTTTTCCCGGACGGCGCTTCGCTTGTCCTGGGCTTAGTCCTTGATTTGGCTCCAGATCGCCAAAGTGGCTTTGGAGCGGTTCTGGGTGAAGAAGTGCAATCCGGGTGCACCCGCTGCTAATAACTGAGCCGAAAGCTCGACTCCGATCTGGGTCCCGACCGCCACTACCGCCGCCGGATCGTCGGCGACCGCCTCTAGGCGGGCGGTCACAGCCGACGGGATCGGCGCCCCACTCAAACGGGCAAAGGTCTCGACCTGGGAGATGAGGGTGATCGGCATGATCCCGGGGATGATCGGAATCTCACAGCCGATCGACCGCACCCGATCGACCAGATCGAGATAGGCCTGGACGGAAAAGAACAACTGGGTGATCGCAAAATCGGCGCCGGCTTGCCATTTCTCCATCAGGATCCGGGCATCAAGGTCTGGATCACTTTGCGCGGGATGCGGATCCGGAAAGGCGGCGACACCGACACAGAAGGGCCGACCCAAGGCCTGACCGCGCGAGCGAACCAGTTCCACCAACTCGGTCGCATTCGCCAACCCCTCCGGATGAGCCTGCCAGGGTATGGTCGGTCCACCCGGCATATCACCGCGAATCGCGAAGATCAGATCCAAGCCATTGGCGCCATAGTTATCAACCACCTCGATCAGGTCGGCTTGCCGCTGATCGACACAGGTCAGGTGTCCCATCGTCCGCAAGCCAGTTTGCGTCGCAATCCGATGAGTCAAACCAATCGTACGTTCGCGTTGGGACCCATTCGCACCGTAAGTCACCGAAACAAAGTCGGGTGCTAGCGGGGCGAGGTCCTGGAGGGCGCCCCAGAGCAAGTCTTCCCCGGCGGCATCCTTCGGCGGAAAGAACTCAAAGGAAAAGGTCGGGCCCTGGGCCAATATCTGGGAGATCTTCACGCCACACGCTCCACAGCGGCATGGACCAAGGTCATCAGCGCCTCGACACCCTCAGCCGATAGGTCTAGACGATGGAGGAGCTTCATCGCCGCCGTGGCTTGGGTGAGGATCGCCTTCTCAGTCTCTTCAACGGCACCACAACCGATCATGATCTGGCGGGCTTGGTCCAACTCGTCGGCACTAATATCGGGCTTGCCTAGCCAGCCGAGGAGTTGGGCTTGGTCCTCGACGTTGGCCCGCGACATCGCGTAAGCGATCAAGACGGTCTTCTTCCCCTGCCTCAGGTCATCACCACTCGGCTTGCCAGTCAGCACCGGATCACCAAAGATCCCCAGCAGATCATCGCGCATTTGAAAGGCGTTGCCGACATGAGCACCAAACTGGCCGAGCGACTGCAGGGTTGCCTCGGAGGCCAACCCGAGGGCCGCTCCAATCTGAACCGGACGCGCCACTGTATATTTGGCGGTCTTGTATTCGATGACCAGGCGGGCGTCGCCGAGCAGCTCCTCGGTCCGCAGTGGTTTCTCCTGGATGACGAGGTCAAGCATCTGACCGGCGAGAACCTCGATTCTCATCGCATCAAGGTAAGGCCGGGCTCGCTTCATCCGTTCCGGCGATAGCGGTGCCAACTCCGCCATTGACACCGACCAGGCAAAGAGCAGATCGCCGAGGAGGATCGCCGCGCTGCGTCCAAAAGGTTCGCCAGCGCCCTGCCAGTCCTGTTGATTGTGAAAGTCCTCAAAGAAACGATGGGTCGCCGGTTGGCCTCGGCGGGTATCGGACTCGTCAATGAGATCATCGTGGACCAGCGCGAACAGATGTAACAGATCGAGACTAGCGGCGATCTCGATCAGGGCTTTGGGGGGATCTTGGGTTAGGCCCGCTGCCGCCACATAACCCCAATAACAGAAAGCCGGACGCATCCGCTTGCCACCGCGAACCAGCCGCGAGACGTGGTCCCAGATCATGTCCAGGTGACGGCCAGTCGGTGTCAGCAAGTCGCGCTGCGTACTAATAAAGTCATCGAGATAACCCTGAACCGCGCTCAGGAACTCTTCCCCCAAGGGCTGGTTCGGATTCAACCTCATAGCCCCCCCATATTGACTCTCTCGCCCGGGGCTGGGGACCGTCGCGCCTGGCGCAGGGTGTTGGCCCAGGTGGTGACCTCCAGCGGATCGTTCGTCTTCATCACGACTCGCTTCGCCCCTGCGCCGATCACCCGCTGTAGATCGTCGAGGGTGGTGCAACCATCAACAAACCAAGTCAGTTGGCGGGTTTGTTCGAGGCGAGCTAGCCCCTCAAATAGCAGGGGGTCATCGCTCGGAGCGATGACGTATTTACAGCCAGCCTCCAGCGCCACGAGGGCTTCGGGATAACTAGTGATTGACACCCCTAGAATCGAACTCTGCCAGGCGGAGGCGTGGGAAGGCGAACTGAGGTGAACGACATCAGCTAGCGTCTGAGGCGGTGCCGGTTCGCTAGCGGCAATCAGGGTGTTACCAGCGACTGATCGGCCGGTGGACAGGTGCTCGGCAGACCATTCGCCCGTTACGATGATCATCCCCGCTCCCGCCATCTTCATTGACCGGCACCAGGCTTTCCAGGTGTCCAT
>JAIRKB010000187.1 GCA_031260385.1 Propionibacteriaceae bacterium
ATTGCCGAGCCCCCGAAGACCTGGGATGAGACGGTTGACGCCGCGCTGAAGATTTCCGCTCTGGGAGCGGACATTCAGGGCATCGGTTTCATCACCAACTGGACGGCGGGGGCGATCCACCCCTTCCTGTCGCTCTTGGCCTCCAATGGCGGCACCTTCCTGAACGCTGATGGCCTAACCGCCGCCCTCGACTCGGCAGCCGCCCTCGAGACCGCTGAGTTCTATCAGCGCCTCGTCAACGCCAAGCTAACCGATCCGACGATGGCACCCGCCAACGCCAACACCACTGGCCCCTACCTTGACAACTTCGCTTCCGGCAAGACCGGCATGTTGATCATGGCCAACTGGTGGCAGTCCTCAATCACCGAGGCGATGGGCGAGAACGCTGATAACCTGCGGACGGCTCCGGTTCCGGTCGGGCCTTCGGGTAGCGGATCCTCGTCGATCTCCTACTCCTGGATGACAATGGTTAACGCGGCGGCCACCGATGCCAAGCAAGCGGCGGCGTGGTCGTTCCTCGACTTCCTTAATGGTCCGTCCTCCGGCGCCAATGGCACCTCGGCCATGGGTGAGATCCTGTTGTCGATGGGGATCCTGCCGACCCGGATCTCCGATGTCGATGCTAATGCCGAAGCCCTGGCAACCCCGTTCCTGCAGACCTATGTTGACGCCATGGCAACCGCTACCCCCTTCCCAACGGTGATCGGTGGGCAAGCGGCAGCCGACGCCTTGCAGGTCCAAGTTGAGGCTCTGCTGTCGGGACAGGTTAATGCGGCAACCGCGATGAGCAATGCTCAGCGGGATGTCAACGCGGCCTTGACTGCGGCTGGGTAATCCATAGTTATGGTTCCAAAAACGGCGAGACCAACTGCCGGGGCAAACCCGTCCGGTCAGCTGGTCTCGCCCGGGACTGTTCACGAAGCCGAGAGGGGGACGACCGGGCGAGCGGACAGCGGCAAGTTTCGGCAGTATCGCCGCCTGACCTCGGGGGCCTTTCTTAGCCCCGCCCTAGTGATCATCGGGATCTTTACAGTGATCCCGATCATCATGACCTTCATTATCTCTTTGCATCGCTGGTCGATGTTCACCCCGATCACCCGGATGACCTACGTTGGTTTCGCCAACTATGCCCGCGTCCTGTCAGACCCTAATCGCCTAAACGCGGGCGCCAACACCCTGGTCTACGTCGGGCTCTCGCTGCTGATCACCCTGCCCCTAGCGGTGGCGATTGCGATGTTGCTCTACTTCCCCCAGCTGCGCGGCAAGTCCCTGATCCGGACCCTACTCTTCGCCACCTACGTCATCCCGACGATCGCCATCGTCATCACCTTCGGCAATATCTATGCCCCGAAGTACGGGCCGCTGTCCACCATCATCACCGGGCTCGGCCTGCCCTCGCCGGGGTTCCTATCTGACCCCCGCCAGGCCCTCGTCTCGCTGGTGATCTTCAACGTCTGGCAGATGCTCGGTTATTACGTGATCCTGCTGGTCGCTGGTCTGACCCAGATCCCCTCCGACCTCTTCGAAGCCGCTAGTCTCGACGGTGCCGGCCCGCTGCGCCGAACGATCCACATCGTCTTGCCACTGTTACGCCGCCCCCTCGCTTTCGTCGCCCTAATGACCGTCATCAACTCAATCCAAGTCTTCGACCCGATCTACCTGATGACCATGGGCGGCCCCGCCGGTTCGACGGTGACCTTGTCGTACGAAATCCAACGCCAAGCCTTCCAGTATGGTCTAGCCGGCGACGCCTCTGCCCTCGCCGTCCTGATGCTCGGCCTAGTCGTCTTCATCGGCGGCCTGCTCGCCATCTTCATGAGGAGGCGAGCCTCATGACCACCACCATTCATTTGCGGAACCAAAGGGGGGACCAGCGGGGGGACCAAAGGGGACGGTTCTCTTTGGGTGCCATTGGGGACAGACCTCCAGCTTCGAACCCACACCTGCGACGTCGGCTGGGGCGGGCTTTTGGCTATCTCGGGTTGACCGTGGTGGCGCTGATTCCGCTGTTCCCCCTCTACTGGCTGACGATCTCGGCGCTGAAGACTCCCGGTGAGTTTTCGAAGATCCCGCCGACCTGGTTCCCCGACACCCCCACGCTCGGCCCCTTGCAGACCGCTCTCCATGATGTGCCCTTCGGGCGCTCCCTGCTCAACTCGCTGATCATCTCTGGCGGTTGTACGATCGCTGTCATCATCACCAGCGTGCTAGCCGGTTATGTCTTCTCGAAACACCATTTCCGGGGCCGCGACCTCCTGTTCTGGCTGATCGTCTTGACGATGTTCCTACCGCCGATCGTCACCCTCGTACCCTTATTTACCCTTGTCAAGACCATGGGGCTTGATGACTCCTATCTCGGGGTGATGTTGCCCTGGTTCGCCAATGCCTTCGGCATCTTCCTGATGCGCCAGTTCATCGCTGACGTGCCCGATGAACTGATCGACGCCGCGCGCATGGATGGGGCGAGCGAGTGGCGGATCGTTTGGCGCTTCGTCTTCCCGCTGCTACGCCCGGCCGTCGTCACCCTCGGGGTCTTCATGTTCGTTTACACCTGGAATAACTTCCTGTGGCCCCTGTCGATCCTGCGCTCCGACGCTCTCTATCCGGTGGTGCTCACCCTCAATCGTTTGATGAGTTACACCATGAGCTTCAGTTACCAAAATGTCGTACTCGCCGGGGCGCTCGTCGCCTCACTGCCAACCCTAATTATCTTCTTTATCGCCCAACGGGCCTTCGTCGAAGGCATTGCCAACACGGGGATCAAAGGTTGACCACCGAAAGGACCAATATGTATGAAACCTACCTAGAGGCCGTACAAGCCCTACCCGGGCGAATCCAGAGCGCCAACCGGGACGTACTCCCGGTGGTAGCCGAGGTTTGCGCAACCTCGATTGCTGCCAACCGCGCCGTCTTTGTCTTCGGTTCCGGTCACTCGATCCTGCCTTGTATGGATCTTTTCCCACGGTACGGTGGTTACACCGGGTACGTGCCGATGATGGATCCTCGCCTGATGTGGACGACGGTGTCGGGCCCGGGTGGCGCTGAGGAGGTGCTCTGGCAAGAGCGCTCGGAGGGCTACGCGGCGACCTATGTGGTCAATCACTACCCGATCAAGGCCGCTGACACCGTCGTGGTCTTGTCCCATGGCGGCCGCAATGCCGCGCCGGTGGAGGTCGCCTTGGCCGGTAAGGAGCGGGGCGCGACAGTGGTGGCCTTGACCAGCGGTGAGGGCGCCAAGACCTCGACCCCCCTACACTCTTCGGGCCAGCGTCTGGTGGATATCGCCGACTATGTTCTTGATAACGGTGTTGATGCCGAGGACTCCCAGGTGGCGGTGCCCGGCGTGCCCTTCAAGGTCGGGGGACTGTCGACGATCGGCGCCATGGTCGTCCTTCACGCCCTCTCGGTCGAAGTGGCGGGCCTACTAGCGGCACGCGGGCTGGAAGTCCTGCCCTTCGTTTCGCCGAATGCGCCGGGGGTCCCCGAAGGCCACTCCGCTCACGTTTACGATATCTACAAGGCGTTCGTTCGTGGACTCTAGAGCCTGGGTCGCCGATGTCGGCGGTACGAGCGTCAAGGTGGCTGTTGTTGACCGCGCTGGGGTGATCCTCGCCCAAGAGCGCCTGCCGAGCGCCGACCTCGCTGAGCCGGAAGCCGCCTGGGAGGTGCTCGTTCGAACCTGGCGGCGCCTCGACCCCGGTGCCACTCCAGCCGGTGCCGCCCTCGCCCTCCCAGCCCAGGTCACCGACGCTGGCGAGATCACCTTCATCCCCAACCTGGCCGGTTGGACGGGTTCCAACCCCAGGACCTGGCTCGAAAAAGCCTTGTCCGTGCCGGTCTACACCCGTTTCGACTCCCAAGCCGCCTTGCTCGGCGAGGCCTGGCTCGGCGAGGCCGTGCCGATGTCGTTCTATTTCCTAGCGATTGGTACGGGGATTGGTGGCGCCTACCAGATTGACGGCCACCCCGCCCGGGGCGCCCACAACCTCGCCGGCGTCCCCGCCTCCGTTAGAGTCCCATGTTCCACCGGGCACCATATCGAAGATATCGCCTCCGGACGCGCCGTCGCCCAGCGACTCGGCTTGCCTGATGGACGCGCTGCCGTTGCGGCAGCCCGGGCTGGTGATCGCGCCGCCCTGGGGGTGTTCGCCGACGCCGCCCAAGCCCTCCAGGAGGCGGTGTCGATCATCAGTGGTCTCCTTGATGTTCACGAGGTCCGCCTCGGTGGTGGTTTCGGCATCGCCGCCTTCGATCTGCTCTTCCCCGAGACGGTCTTGAACCGGGATGTACGGACATATCCCCCCATCCACGACGACCTCAAGATCCGCCCTGCCACCACCGGCGTCAGCGCTCAACTGCTCGGCCTAGCCGCCACCGTACTGCGTCCATAAACAAGACCGCAGTGATTTAGGTTTAATTCGGCGACTAGAGGGGTAGGATCTACCCATTAGGTGCGATTGGAAACCTTGGGGGGGGTGCGCATGAGGCAGAGGGTTCTGTTATTGGGGATAGCTCTGGTGATGGGCTGCGCCTTGGTTGCTTGCGGGGACGATGCTGGTGGCGGTGATCAAGTCGATCTCATCAAGGTTGGCTTCGCTCAACTAGGGGACTCCTCGACCTGGCGGGTCGCCAACACCGCCTCCGTACAAGCGGCACTCAGTTTCGAGAATGGCTTCGTCCTGACCTATGGCGGTGTCGAGAACACCCAAGCCACCCAGATCCAGGCCTTGCGTAACTTCGTTAAACAGAAGGTCGACATCATTATTCTCGCCCCCCTGGTGGAGACCGGTTGGGATGAGGTCCTCCAAGAAGTCAAGGAGGCAGGCATACCGGTTCTGCTCGTTGAGGGGACGTTAACCACGGCGGTCACTGGTGCCTACGTCGCTTGGATCGGTGCCGACTTCACCAATCAGGGCGAGATCGCCGGCGGGTGGGTTAAGGAATATTATCCCGGCGCCAAGATTTTCGAGTTACGCGGCTTGCCCGGCTCACCGGCTCAGGTGGAGCGAGATCGCGGTTTCGAAGCGATGGTTGGTGAAGAGACGATCCTTGGTACGGGGGTTGGCAACTTCATTGGTATCGAAGCCAAGACCGTCATCGAGAAGGCTTTGATCGACTATCCAGAACTGAACCTGATCTTCTCCCACAACGATGCCATGGCCCTCGGCGCGGCGAAGGCGATTGAGGAGGCCGGAAAGATCCCCGGCCAAGACATCATCATCGTCACCGTCGATGGCTCCAAAGCCGGTCTCCAAGCTCTAGTCGACGGCAAATTCAACTTCATCGTCGAACACACCCCCCTCTTCGGCCCCCAAAATCGCCGACCTAATCCGCAAGATCCTCGCCGACGAACCCGTACCCCAATCCACCCAAGTCTTCTACCAAACCTTCGACCAAACCACCACCCAAACCGAAGTCGACGCCCGAGGCTACTAGACGACGGATCGCCAAGAGCAGGCCAGCTTGAGGTGTTAGGTAGATCCAATCTAAGTAAGATCCAATCTAAGTAAGATACAATCTAAGTAAGATACAATCTAAGTTAGGTACGAGAGTGAGGCTGGCTATGACATTTATAGGACGACTTGGGTATCTGAAGCAACTAGGTAATCAGCTAGAGATCATACGCCGGGGAGGCCGGGGCACCCCAGGCCTGGCGGTGACGATGCTTGGACGTCGGCGAGTGGGAAAGTCGCGGCTGATTGAACAGTTTTGCCAAATCAGCGGGGTGGCGACAGTGGTCTTTCAGGCGACCAAGTGGCGCGCACCCGACCTAGAGCGACTCTCACTCGTGGAGGCAGTAGCGAGCTCCGGTGTTGTAGACGAAGGATTGACGGCCCCGGCCCGTCCTGACGACTGGCTGTCGGCCTTGGTTTGGATGGCGGCAGTGCTGCCGAGTGATCGTCCCACGATTGTTGTGATTGATGAAGTGCCCTGGCTGAGTAGCCAAGATGCCTCTTTCGAAGGAGCTTTACAGACTGCTTGGGATCGGCACCTGTCGCGCAAACCAGTTTTGCTGGTGTTGATCGGGAGCGACATTTCGGTGATGACGCAGTTGGTTGAGTACGATCGTCCTTTCCATGGGCGGAGCTCTGTGATGAAGATCGAGCCATTGACCGTCGCGGAGGTTGGTGACATGACAGGTCTGGGCCCGGCTGACGCCGTGGACGCCTGGTTGATCACTGGCGGGTTCCCGGATGCGGTCTTGGCATGGGAAGCGGGGATGTCAAGGCGTCAATATCTAGAAGCGGCTTTTAGTGATCCACTGTCACCATTGCTAGCCGGTGGGGAACTGACCTTGCTGAACGAGTTCGGAGCATCGACTCAGGCCCGAGCGGTGCTCGAGTCGATTGGCTCGGGTGAGCGTACCTTTTCCCGAATCGCTGGGGAAGGGCGTCAGGCACCCGTGCCGTCAGGGACGCTAGCTCCTCTATTGGAGATGTTGGACAAAAAGGGAGTAGTCGCTAGGGATCTGCCGTTGTCGACTACCGTTGATGCCAAGAACACCCGCTACCGGATTGCCGATTCCTCGCTCCGCTTTTGGCTTGCTTTTGGCGCCCGTGGCGTCAGCCTTGCCGAACGTGGGCGCAGTGATCTTGGGATGGCGATGGTGGAGCAATCGTGGTCAAGCTGGCGTGGCACCGCAGTTGAGCCGTGGGTACGGGCGTCGCTAGAGCGACTGCTACCAAATGAGCAATGGCCCGATGTGAACGAGATCGGAGGCTGGTGGAATCGTGCCAACAACCCCCAGGTTGATCTTGTGGGCACCGACCGTCGCCCGGTGGCCCAGTCGGTGTTATTCCTGGGGTCGATAAAGTGGCGTGATGACGCCCCCTTCGACGCCCGCGACGTACACCAGTTAGCCAAAGCGGCCGGCATCGTACCCGGAACCACCGCTAATACTCCGTTAGTCGGCGTCTCGCGCTCAACCTTCGATCAAACCCTCCCCCTCGCCACCCAATGGACCGCCAAGGATCTGGTCGACGCCTGGGCGTAACCATCATTAACCCCAGTACAGTCGGGAAGTCCGCCGCCAACCTGCCATACCTAGACCCTTACCGAGAATGGTTAGAACTCGCCCGCCCCTCTCCCCACGACACGGAGAAGCTGCGGGAGCTAAGTGAACGCCTAGGTTACCGCGAGGAAGTCGCCACCTTCCTTGCCCCACGGGCAAAACGAATCTCCCCTGATCGGGAAACTCTAATTCTCAAATGAGGTTTTTAATCAGAATCGGTGGAATAGCTTGAATGGGTTGGAGGGGAATGGGTGAAAGCCGTAGCGGCGATAAAAAGCGGCGGCGGGCTCGTCAAGGGCATCCACAACAAGAGCGCGTGAACCGATCCGCCGGGAGACCAACTCAGCATTATTAACGGCATCGTGGAGGAGGGAGGCTCCCAATCCCTTTCCCTGCCAGGTGATATCTACTGCCAGGCGCCCGAGTAGTATCGCTGGGACGGCTGGTGGAGCGTTTCGAGCAAGGTAGCCTCCTCCAATCGAGAGGCGTTCAACACTGTAGGAAGACAGACAGTAGTATCCAATTACTCGAGAATGTGGGGCGTTGTCGTCGAAACTTACGTAGGTGCGAGCCGTGTGGTCCCGTTCAGCTCGCAGCGCCATGCTGATTAGCCAGTTGTCTAGTGCAGGTCTACCACAGGTGAAGCCTGTCACATCATCGCTGGGGGCAATGAGGCGTGGCGGCGTCGGTGTCATGACGCCCAGACAGGTTGTAGCGCACGCAACTGCTGCCAGGCCTCGTCATGATCATCGGGGGCCTCAAGCGCACGGGTGAACTCTTCCCAATCTTCTTCCGACAGTGAAAGTGTACGTGCCCGAGCCACACTAGCAGCAGCAGAGTCCATAAGAACGCCGATTGTGTAACTGGTGAGCGAACTACCAGCGGTGGTGGCTGCGCGCTCCAGTAACTCACGCTGGTCCTCAGTTAAACGTAGATCCAGGCGGGCCGTTTTCGTACTCATGAATAGAATTGTACGGTAAATCACCGCCAATCGCATCACTGCTAACTCTAGTCACAACGGCGTGCTCGGCCTTAACCATGCGCGGTCGCAAGCCACTACAAGACCCAGACTCCGTAATCAATGCTCTCAGCTGAGGGGTTTTCCGGTGGCGTAGTCGAAATAGAGGGTAGTTCCGCCAGCGTATTCGTGATCGTAACGAATCCCAACCACGACTTTGCCCGCTTCGATTCGATCGATGGAGATGCTTTCGGCGCCGGGGTAGGTGGGGACGAGAGCGTCGATATTGGCGTTCAGGATGGTGTCGATTGGGTTGGGCCCGCCGTAATCTCGGACTAGGTGTTCAACAAAGCAGTCGCCAATCCGGACGTAGTCGTAGCGCCAGAAATCACCATAAGGGGACAAGTCGGCTGGCAAACGGATTGGCTGGCGTGATTGCGCATCAGAATCATAAGCGACCAAGAAGGGGTTGCCGGGAGGGAGCTGGATCGTGAGTAGGCCACTATCTAGTCCGAGCCCGAATAACGGGTAGTCGTTGGGGATACCAGTAAAGTCGCCAATCAGAGTGCCAGGCCAACATCCAGCGACGACGCCGGTGCTACAGCGCT
>JAIRKB010000196.1 GCA_031260385.1 Propionibacteriaceae bacterium
CCCCCCCCCCGGGGGGGGGGGGGGGGGGGGGGGGGGGGGGGGGGGGCCCCGGGGGCGGCCGCGGGGGGCGCCCCCGGGGGGGGGGGCCACGGGCATGGCGGGGCGGGGGTGATAGTGCGTTATTGTTTCATCATGGCTGAACGCTATCGCAAGCTTACCTTGCTCCATTCCAATGATATTCACGCCGATTTTATGGCGGAAGGCGATGATGAGGATGGCCTAGGGGGGATCTCTCGGCTGTCGGGTTACGTCTCTAAGGTCCGGGCCGAAGAGGATAATGTCCTCTACTGTATTGCCGGTGACATGCTCCAGGGCTCGCTAATCGACACCGAATATAAGGGGATCTCGACGATCGAGATTATGAATACGGTCGCGCCCGATGTCGCCTGCCTCGGCAACCACGAAATCGACTATGGCCTTGGCCACCTCCTCTTTCTAGAACGCTGCGCCAAGTTCCCGATCGTCTGCGCCAATATCTTCATCAAAAACCCCCGGACTAGGCTGTTTGCCTCCCATAAGTTCCTCAAGGTTGGCGGGATGAGGATCATGTTTATTGGTCTGATCACCCATGAGGTGCTCGCTAGCTTGCGCTCCGATCAACTACTTTCCACCCTGGTTGATGTCGAGGAAGCCGCCCGCGAGGTCGGTCGGATCTGCAATGCCTACCGCAATATTGATGTTGACTTTACAGTCCTGTTGACCCATATCGGGTTCGAGGAGGATAAGCAACTAGCCGAGTTGCTGGATCCTGACTGGGGGGTCGACGTGATCATCGGCGGTCACTCCCACACCGTCTTGGAACAACCAGAACAGGTCGGGGATATCCTGATCGCGACCGCTGGTCATGGGACGACCTCGATTGGTCGTTTTGACATCATTGTTGACACCGATCTCAACAACGTCGAGAGTTTCGAATGGCAACTCGTCCCGCTCGAAGGCAAGGATTGCCCGCGCGACCTGCAACTAGAAGGTACGGTTGCGCGGTTCAGGGCGACCGTAGAGGAGAAATACGACTTCACGCTCTGTCGGTTTAAGCGACCCCTGACCCATCCGGAGCGTTATCGGGAATCCGAGTTAGGCAACCTGGTCGCCGATGCTCTGCGGGAATACCTGGCCCTTGATCTGATGATCCTCGGTTCTGGTTCGATTCGCCGCCCCGAGATGGGCCCGGTGATGACGCGTGGCAACCTGATCGAGATGCTGCCCTTCGACGATCGGATCATCTCTTTGAAGGTCTCGGGGGCCCAGTTGCGGCGGATGATCGCCCACACCTGCCGCGACGAGATTCTCGATGGCGGTCACGGCGAGTATTACCAATACTCTAGCGGGCTGTGTTCGGTCTTTAACCGCTCCGATCAGGCTTTCGAGCGCTTCGATTTCCATGGTTGTCCCCTCGATGATGACGCGGTCTTGCGCATCGGGCTACAGGAGTTCCACTACAAGAACTTCGATAACTTCTTCCCGTTGACCAGAACGGAGTTAGTTGATGGTACGGGACGCAGCGTCGCGACCTCTTGTTTAGATGTCTTGGAGGAGTTCTTCGCCAACTCCTTCCAGATTGATGCCGAGGTCGAGGGGCGCTTGACAGTTATCTAGTGCCGTGTTAGGGATATCTCGTTGTCAGAGGCCAAAAATTCGGCCACGCTCATCTGATACTTCCCTCGGAGGGCGAATACCATAATAATAGTGATATGGAACTGATCGAACAGATACGCCGCTCACCGAAAGTCTCGTTACATGACCACCTGGATGGCGGGCTACGCCCCAGTACAATCATCGACTTGGCCGGCCCAGCGGGGGTGGACTTGCCCGAGACGACCCCCGAGGCTCTCGGGCGTTGGTTCTTCGACCAGGCGAACGCCGGTTCGCTGGTGGCCTATCTGAAGACCTTCGAGGTGACGATCGCCGTGATGCAGACCTATGACAACCTGCGCCGGGTCGCCAAGGAAGCGGTGCTCGACCAGGCCGATGATGGAGTGGTCTACACCGAGATTCGCTGGGCACCGATCCTCCACACCCGGGCGGGGTTATCGGAAGAGGATGCCATTCGGGCCGTACGCGATGGGCTAGCGGAGGGTACGGCGGAAGCCCTCGCCCAAGGCCGGGTAATCACCGCCCGCCAACTGCTCTGTGAACTACGTGGTATGGACCCCACCCCCAATCTGGCAGAACTAGCGATCGCCTATCGTGACGACTCGGTGGTCGGGCTGGACTGTGCCGGGCCGGAATTAGGTTTCTCCTCGGCGACCTATGTCGCGTCCTATCAGACGGCTCTTCAAGCCAATATGATGGTGACGATTCACGCTGGTGAAGCTGATGGTCTCGCTGCTATTCACGAGGCTCTTCACGTCTGCGGTGCCCATCGAATCGGCCATGGCGTCCGCCTGATCGACGATATTCAGTTCTCCCAAGGGCAATCCAAGCTCGGTCGCCTAGCGGAGTATGTCGCGTCCCTGCGGATTCCCCTCGAAATCTCGCCGACCTCGAACCTCCAAACTGGCATCGCCCGCGACCTCGCCCACCATCCCTTCGATGACCTCTACCGGGCCGGAATCCGGGTGACCGTCAACTGCGACAACCGTCTAATGTCGATGACCACTTTGACCAGGGAGCTGGCTAGTCTCGCCGACACCTTCGGCTACTCGATGGGCGATATCCGCCGCTTCACCCTCAACGCCGCCAAGTCGGCTTTCCTGCCTTGGGAGGAAAAGCGCGTCCTCATCCACGAGATGATCGCCCCCGGCTACGCCGGCTATCAACGCGCCACCATCGAAACCGCCGACTACCTCCGTGACAAGTCACCCCAGTAGCCTGGACAAGCGCGGACAAAGGGGACAGGCACTTTTGTCCACTAAGCGAGGAGGGTATCCCTCAGGGTGTCGAGGCCGAGGGCGCCGAGGTTTAGAGCGCGGGCGTGGAAGGCTTTGAGATCGAAGGTTGCGCCGTCCCGACGGCGGAGTTCGTCGCGGATCTCGGTCCAAACCCGCTGACCGATCTTGTAGGACGGGGCTTGGCCGGGCCAACCGAAATAGCGGTTGACTTCGAAGCGGGCGACATCTGGGTCCATGGCGACATTGGCGTTGAAATAGTCGAGGGCCTTGTCGAAGGTCCAGGTCTCACCACCAACCTCCGGTGGGGGAGCGAAACCACAATGGAGACCAATGTCGATGACCACCCGTACAGCCCTCAACGCTTGCCCATCCAACATCCCTAGTCGCATCGCCGGGTCATCGAGGTAGCCCAGATCGGCCATCAGCTGCTCGGAATACAGCGCCCATCCCTCACCGTGGCCAGAAACCCAGATCCCTTGGCGACGCCAGGTGTTGAGCTCAGCGCGATTGTAGATCGCTTGACTGAGTTGGAGGTGGTGACCGGGCACCCCCTCATGATTGACGGTCGTCAACTCGCGCCAGGTCGAGAAGGTGGTCTGATTCTCGGGCACCGACCACCACATCCGCCCCGGACGCGAGAAATCCTCGCTCGGCTCCGTGTAGTAAATCACCCCATCGCGGGTCGGCGCGATCATGCATTCGATCCTCCGCGCCGGTTCGGGGATGTCGAAATGACGACCATGAAGGTTGGCGATCGCCTCATCGGCCCGCGCTTGCATCCATTGCTGCATCGCCGCTGATCCCTGGATCTGGTAGGCCGGATCCTCATCGAGGGCCCGCTTGGTGTCCGCCACACTCAACCCCGGGCGCAAGCGGGCGCAGATCTCCTCTTGTTGAGCAGTCAGCTCGGCAACCTGGTCGAGCCCCCAGCGGTAGGTCTCCGCTTGGTCAACCTGCGCGCCTAGGAAGGCCCGGGAGGACAGTTCATAACGCTCGGGTCCGACCGCATCCTCGACAACGGCCAGTGGAGCGATCTGGTCGCGAAGGATCGCAATCGCCTCTCCATAAGCCGCCCGGGCCGTCGCAATCCCCTCGTCCAGCGCCTCGCCGACCACCCCTGGCAGCTCCGCTGACCGGGCGCGTTCAGCCAGTCCGAGGAAGAACCCCTTCTCACCGATCCAACCTTCAGCCTGTTCGGCGAGGGCCTCGACCTGGCGGATCGCCGGCTTCACCCCACAGTCAATCCCCGCGAACTGGGAGGCCACCCAACCCTTAACCGCTTGCGGGATCGCCTCCAACCGTCGCGCCAACACCGCCCAATCCGCAGCCGTCGAGGTCCCCATCAGGTCAAAGATCTCCCGAATATTGTGCAGCCCGGAGGCAATATTGGAGATATCCATCAAGTCGTACCCCCCGGCATGGGCCTCAATCTCCACCCCCAAGCGCTCCCGCAACGCCGCCGCCGTCACCCGATCGGTCGCGTCAACCGCCGCCACATCCTCAAGCCGAGCTAGGGTATCAAAGTTGAGCCGATGCCACCGCTCCACCCCCGCCGGGCTCCGATCAGCCAGCTTATCCTGGTCCTGATCCCTCCCCAGATAGGTCATCATCTCCGGGCTAAGAGCGGCCTGAGCCGCAAAAAACTGATCAGCTAGTTCATCAAGCGCAGTCGTTGTACGTGTCATACCCCCAGTCTAGGGTAGGCGCTCGCCGGTGGTGTAGGAGAAGTGGGCTTTGGTTCCGGCATTGGTTTGGACGGTGACGATGTCGGCGTTGACGGAGGCGATGGTGATGGAGAGGGCGGTGGGGTTGGCTTGGGCGAAAGCCAGGATGTTCCCATTGAGGATTTCGTCGATCGGGTCGGGCTTGACCAGGTTGCGGTGGAGGAACTCGACTTGGGTGGTGCCAACTAGGCGACCTTCGCTACGCCAGTACGTCCCGTAGGCCGACAGATCGGCGGGTAGGCGCAGCCGTACGTACGAATCGATAACCTGGGTCGGCTGGGAGCCTGGTTCGGTGGTGACCAGGAAGGGGTTGCCGGCCGGGAGGCGGAACTCGATCACGCCATCGGAGAGGGTGAAGAGCGGGTAGCTATCCGGGATACCGGTGAACAGGGCAACCGTTTCGGCGACCTCACAGTGGATCATGTTGGCAAACCCCAGCAGTGTGCAATCCGCCAAAGACTGATTGGTTGCTAGGTTGAGCAGGTTCTTGTTAATGAACTCGATGTAGTTGACGCCGTCGTAGAAGAGGTCGGCGAGGGTCATCCGATAACCATCGCTGAGCCGGAACAAGGCCGAATCGGTGGTAATGGTCGGGGCGCCTGGGTAGGTTGAGGTGATCTGGCGCGTGATGACGACGAGGTCTCGGGTGGTGCTGACCTGCCACAACACCTGGGATTCGAAGGGGCTGAGTGTGCAAAGGTCATCAGCGCAGGTGGTGACGTTGGAGGTGAAGGTTGGGGGGGGACCGAGGTCTTCGATCCAGGTATTTACCGCTGTCTCGGCGAGGGGATACTTGGCCATCGTCGCCCGCGGCTGCAGGCTCGGCCAAGACAGACAGGATCCATCGGCGCAAAAATCGGCATCCGCCGCCCGCTGATCGCTGAGCTCACCCCGCCCGAGCGAGGTCGTCGTATTGGTTGCGGTCGACTCGAAATAGCCGTAATCGGAGCGGGTCGGCACAATATCCTCGGGATCGAGCGGGACGTAACCCGCCGCCGAGATCGCCTGCTGACCCTCCCAGGTCAATAGCCAGGCCACCAGTTGCCGGGCGAGCGAATCGGCTGGTTCGTCCGCCCGGATCACCGCCGCGTAGTTGGTTTGATAGGGATAGGAGCCATCGGCGATCGTCTGCGAACTTGGCACAACCCCATCAATCGCTAATAGCTTGACTTTGTCCCTTAGGTGCAACTGCTGGGTGTTGTAGAAGGTCGCGAAGCCGAGGGCTTCGGGGGAGTTGTCGTAGGCAGCGACGACCTCAAGCATGACCCCCCAAGGGGTGGGGCGCAGGTTCCCCGGGGGTGTCATCGGGTAGGCGTTGCCGAGCGCCAAACTCATTAACAGGGTCTGATCGATCGAACCAGCCGGTTGTTGGTAAGCGACGATATCCGACCGATTATTCGGCCAGGCGGTCAGTTCACCGGTATAGATGGCTTCGATCTGTTCCGTTGACAGAGTCCGAATTGGGTTGCCGGGGTAGACAAAGAAGGTCAGGGCTTCGCGTACGACCGGATAGATCTCGAGGGCGACCCCCGCCGCCTCGGCGCGGGCCACCTCGGCTTCGCTGGGGGTAGGCACGAAGATGATGTCCTTAGTGGCGTTGATCAGACCTTCATAGACTTGGGCG
>JAIRKB010000207.1 GCA_031260385.1 Propionibacteriaceae bacterium
AGGTGGTAGCGCGGTTCGTTCGCAACGAACAGGTCACGGGTTCGAGTCCCGTTAGCTCCACAGATGTTTTTGCTTGTCAGTCGCCTAATTTGCGACAACATATCTTGCAAGCGGTCTCACTGCGTTTCAGGACAATTGGGGACAATTGGGGACGGTACTTTTTGTCACTATCTTGCTATGCTGGTCAGGGGATAAGTTTGAGTGCCGATAGTAGTGAAAGGGGCTGCACATGGCCAGACGAAGCCGGGTTTTCTGCGCCACAGGGCTCTACCATGTCATCTTTAGGGGAGTGAACCATTGCCAATTGTTCGAAGAAGACGAAGACTTCGAAAAGCTACTGGACCTAATTGGCAGGGCGAAAGTTGAGCTGGGCATGGAGATCTACGCTTATTGTTTGATGAGTAATCATGCCCACTTTCTTCTCCGTGAAAGAACACAGGCAGACCTAGTTACGGCAATGAGACGAACCTTGGGTCCGTACGCTACGTGGTTCAACAAGAAGTACGAGCGCAGTGGAGCATTGATCACCAACCGCTATAAAAGTGAACCAGTCACCGATGATGGCTATCTACTCACTGTCGTGCGCTACATTCATTCCAATCCCATTGAAGCCGGAATAACGACCGACCATGCCCGTTACCGGTGGAGTAGTTACCGTGACTACACCACCGGTCAATCATCGTTGACTGACACCGACTTCGTGCTCTCCATGTTCGGCCCCGATCCCAGTGATGCGATCAGCCGATTTGTCGAGTTTCATCGCGGGGATTGTAGCGATGACATCGTAAATTTGCCGAGAAGTACGAAGAGAAAACCAGACGAGCAGATCCGTATCGTTCTCGCCTCAACCCATGACGGACTCGTGCCAGCAGCAGTCAACGGACTACTTAAAACTAAACGCGACGCAATTCTGGGGTTTCTCCGCGCTCAAGGGTTCTCAACCCGTCAGATAGAACGAGTGACCGGTATTCCGCGAGGTATTGTCTCAAAGTGTCAACCAGTAACCACTCCTCACCCTGGGTGACAAAAAGTACCGTCCCCAATTGTCCGCATGGGTGACAAAAAGTACCGTCCCCAATTGTCCGCAATTGTCCGCTACAATTGTCCGCTAATGGCTCACTCCTATGGCTCACTATTACGTCCGCTGGCGGGATTGAGCCCCGACCGAACAGTTCCGTGGTCGTAGTCACCCAGCCCGAGGCGTTGCTTGTCGTGGTAAAATAGATAGCGTACTGTGCAATTTTGACGCGCTCGGGAGACTAATGATGCGGCCACCAACTCAGCTACCAGGCTGGTACCAAGACCCCAATAGCCCAGCGGTAGCGCGGTGGTGGGATGGCGAGCGCTGGACTGACCAGACTCAGCCAATCAACCTGTCTAGAACTGCGATGAAGAAGCCGCTACATAAGCAGCCATGGGTCTGGATTGTTGGCGGGATTCTGGGGCTAGCCCTTATCGGGTCGGTGCTTCCTGGCGATGACAGTGCAAGCGCTCCTCGTCCCACAATCGAGGTAACGACTTCTGCGCCCTCAACGCCTACCCCCGAGCCCACACTCTCGCCTACTCCTAAGACAACAGTCTCCTCGACCTCCGTAACCACATCCTCTCCAGGCCCAGAAGTTAAACCCACACCAACCCCGCAACCAACGCTCACACCAACCCCTGACATCAAATCCTCTCCAGTTCCTCAAGCTAAGCCCACACCAACCCCGCAAGCCACGCCTACACCAACCCAGCAAGCCAAACCCACACCAACCCCGCAACCGACGCCCACCCCAACCCCCGAAACCAAACCAACGCCTCCACCGCCCGCCCCACAAGGCGATCCTGGGCATGAAGGTGAGTTCAAAGCGAAATGCAAAGACGGGACATTCTCTTACTCTCAGCCGGGTGCCCCAGATTATCGTGGTATGTGTTCACATCACGGCGGCATCGATGTCAAACTGGGCAGGCAGTAACCAAAGACAGAAGGACCGTCCCGCTGTCTGGTCCAGCTGTCTGATTTCACTAGGTGACTTCGTCGTAGGGTACGATCCAGGTGTTACAGGTGCCTGGGCTGTTGGCGCCAAAACCGATTCGTAACCACCTGGCGCCGGTGGGACCGCTACCGTGACTGCCGAGAGGGTCGGGGGTTGGATCGCCGGCGTTAGCCCGGGAGTTGACGGCGTGCTCTTGCTCTGTGTTGGTCAAGCCCAGGGACTCGCGCATGGCGTTCAACGCTGCCCCTGACCAGCAGTCGGCTTGAAGCTCAAGACGGCGGTTGGATTCCGCTGCGTCCGCTTCGCTATCAGCGTTGGGAAAGAGCACCAACTGGCTACCTAGGATCTGGGTACGATACTGCACGGCGTGGGCGTACTCATGGGCCAGGATGTAAAGGACCACCGCCCGTTCCCCGGAATAACGCCCGTAGGATGTCATCAGCTCGATTCCGAAGTAGATTTGCTGGTTAGTGGGACAATAATACGCTCTGACTAGCTCTTCGACCTGTCCGCAAGGCGTCTTGGTCGGAGAGGAGTACACCGTGACGGATGGCCGAGGCATCTGGTAACCAGCGTCGTAGACCGGGGTGTACCAGACGTACATCAAGCAGGCCATGACATCGTTCAAATATTGCTCAAGGGCGTCAATGGAGGCTGTCGGCAAGTCAATCTGCCGAAGTGCACAGTCGGCTGTTGGAATGACCTGGTTGTATAAGGGGTTTTGCTCAAGGAGTCCTTTGATCTGATCTGGTTGTGGCCAAGCTGGATGGTTGGGATTCAAATCCGGTGGCCCTGGGACCCAGTAGCGATCGTCGTTTGGCGTCCCGGCTGGGGTGGGTGTCGGGCTAGCAGGCGAAGGGGTCGGTATCGGCGGTGCTGGCAGGGGCTCCCAAGGCCGGGCGATGGCGACAATCCCTGCTCCCATAACCGCGATAGTGACGACGAGGATGATCGCAACGATTATCCAGCCGTTGTTTGGTTGCGGAGCAATCGGTGGCCTGGGTTGGCCCCAACCGGGCTGGGAGGGCCAGTTTGGTTGGGGCATCGGGGTGGGAGCCTGGATAGGCCCAAGGCTTGGAGGATAGGGTGCCCAATACGATGGCCCACTAGGCGGTGCCTGGTGTTGCCAGGCTCCAGGCGTTGGGGATCGGGGTGGCGGCATGGCCCCCCATTGGCCGTATTGACTCACATATCCAGGCTACATTGCTAGCGGATTATTATTCTCCCCTGGTCAAATCCGGCCTCGCTGAGTCACAGGGGACAGGGTCTACGCCCCCATGTGCCAAACGGACCGTCCCCCTGACACCAATAGTCTCACCACCGCTCATCTATCCACAAATATCAATTGTGTTGAATGGTCGCGAAACGCCGTTGCGACTAGGGAAGACAGCAGAACCGTCCCGCTGTCTGGTGGTCCGGTAATCAGAGTTTCGGCGTCAGCCGTCCAGCACTGTCAGCGGTTTCATGGGTGGGAGCTACAGGGCGCTGAGTAGCAGGGCAGTCACTTCGAAAGCGTTTTTTGCGGCTGGGCGGGCGTACTTCAGGAAGTTTAAAAAACTGGCGTTGTCGGCGGTGTCCGAGATGGAACGTACGGCGAGGAAGGGGACTTTGTGAAGGTGACAGACTTCGGCGGCGGCGGCGGTCTCCATGTCGACGGCGATCGGGTTGGTTCGTTCGATGATCTTCGCCCGTTGGCTTTTCGTCACGAAACTGGCGCCGGAGGCGATGCGGCCCAATCGGACTGGCTGGCTCGTTGGTTGGTCGGCCACGACTTTTCTCGTTCTGTCGAGTAGAACAGGGTCAGATTGGAAGACGGCGTTCGTCAGGTCTGGGCATCGCTCGAGCACAACCTGATCGGGGAGATCGTGATAGACCGTCTCGGTTGCGACCACCGTCTCGGTCAGCCCTAGGCTCGCCTCGGTAGCGCCAGCCACCCCGGAAACGATCAGGCAGGAGGGCCTCGTCAGTAGGAGGGCTTCGCTCGCCGCCTTGGCCTTGGCGATCCCGACCCCGCTGATGGTCAGGACCACCGACTTGCCCAGGAGCGACCCTTCGTACGTCTTGTACGATCGGCCATTCACTAAGCGGAGGTTATCCATCCGCACTAAAAAGGGACGCGCTTCCACGGTCATCGGGCAGAGCACTCCCACGACAGTCGCCCCAGCGCCGTCAGTCGTGGCTTGGTGTTCTTGACGCATCGCATCCCCCTAAACCGTGACAAGGGGGCTGACCCCCTTGTCACAGGCGGTGGTCTTTACTTTCCGAGGGTGAGGGAGGCTACGCCGGTGCTGGCTGCCCAGGTAAAGGAGACCTTGTAGCCAGAAGAGTTCTCTGCAGTCATTGTGTACATGGTGGTGACCTTGTCAACATCTTCATACTCTTTGATCGAAAGGCTTTCTGTGAACCCCATTCCCATGAGTTGCTCTCCATATGCCCGGGCGTCATCAACGGTCATATTCGCGAACCCAGCATAGAAGACACCGTCGGCAATCGTTGGCTCAAGATCGATCTCCATGGTGGGCCTTGGAAGCATGCGAGTGAACTCGTTGTCCGGCCAGGTATTGTTGCCGCTGGGGGTGCTTGGCGTGTCTTCGGATGGTGGGGTTGGGTCAGGACTACCCGTGTTGCAGGCGGTCAGCAACAATGCCGACGCCAAGACTAGTACAAGCATTGGTAGTTTTTTGAGCATGGAATTCCCCTTCTCCGGGTATCGTTATTGTTTGAAGTATATAACTGAAGCATGAGCAGGCCCAAGGGGGTCATAGGCTAAGCCATGATGAACTTGAAGGAGGCAGGGTGAAGACTATTGTGATTACGGGGGCTAGTGATGGGATTGGGGCCCAGGCGGCTCGGCAGTTGGCCCGGCAGGGTCACCGGTTGCTCTTGGTTGGGCGTACGGAAGCAAAACTGGCGGCGGTTGCGGCGGAGGTTGGGGTCGAGGAGTGCTTTGTTGCGGACTTTGAGCGCCTAGGGGAGGTACGGCGGCTAGCGAGAGATTTGCGGGCGGCGACCGATCGGATTGATGTTCTGGTCAATAATGCGGGCGGATCGTTCACCGGGCCAGTGATCACCGAGGATGGGTTTGAGCGTACCTTCCAGGTGAACTATGTGGCGGGTTTCCTGCTGACCCTTGATCTGATGGAGATCCTGACAGCTAGCCAGGGAGCGGTGGTTAACACTTCGAGCCGGGCGGCGACTAAGGGAACGGTCGATCTGGGAGACCTCGATGGGCGCCAACGGTTCAAGACCTATCGGGCCTATCAAGACGTCAAGTTGGCTAGCACCCTTCATATCCGCGAACTGCACGCCCGCTATCACGACCAGGGTCTGTCGGCGATGGCGTTTAATCCGGGTTTCATTGGGGGTACGAGTGTTGGTGCCGAGCCGTTCCCAATCCTCACCAGATTCAACCGGGCACCACTCACCTGGATCTTCCCATCGCTTAGCTGGGGTGGGGCGAGATTGGCCTATTTCGCCGAGGGTACGCCTGGTCAGGCTTGGCAATCCGGGTGTTACTACCGCGATGACCATCGTCTCCGACACACCGCCAAGCAAGCCTACGATCCGCAGCTCTCCCGACAACTATGGGATACAACCATTGAGCTCCTGGCTCACCAAGGCATCGTCTTCGCTGGATAGGGCGACACGCGTTGCGACAACGGGAGACACCAGGACCGTCCCCGTGGTTGGGACCGTCCCCGTGGTTGCCAGGACCGTCCCCGTGGTTACTGATCGTAGAAAATCGCGGCTTGGGGGAGGTAGCCCTGTAGTTCGAAGATTTGGGGCAAGGTTAGGGGGTTGCGAAACAGGGTCAGATCGATCAGGTTGGATAATCCGCGCAGGGCGGTGAGGTCGGAAATGGCATTTTCGCCGACGTCCAAGCGATTGAGGTTGGTCAGGCCAGCGAGGGGGGTGAGGTCGGTGATGTGGTTGTTCCATAAGCCGAGCTCCCAGAGATTGGTCAGCTCAGCGAGCGGACTGAGATCGGTGACAAAGTTGCCGGAGAGATTTAGGTTCGTCAGGTTGGTTAGGTTGCTAAGTGGGCTGAGATCGGTGATGCTGTTATCCCCCAGATTTAGTTGCCACAGGTTGGTCAGGGCACTAAGCGCTTCGATATCCGTAATGGCGTTTCCGGTCAGGTCCAATCCCTCGAGATTGGTTAGTTGGCTGAGGGGTTTGAGGTCGCTGTTCGTCAGTCCGGAGTAGGAGAGGTCGAGCCAGGTGGTGTCTTGAGGATAGAACCACCCTTGAATGTAGACCCCTTCCCCATCGACCGGCATTGGCATCCCCACCTCAACGACATTTGGTCCTTGATAGATCAGACGTAGTGTGGCCACGCCCGCCACCGCGCCGCCGATCGCTAGGGCCCCCGCCACGAGCGCGACCACTAAGGCGCGGGGTTTGCGCTTTGGCTTGGGCAAGGGCGTTGCTAGTTCGATTGCGCCCATCTGCCCAGCAGCGTAGGCAGCGTCGGCCGCCTGACCGAGTAGCCAGGGGTCAGCTTCAGTCGTCGTCGAGCGGTTCGGTTCAAGCCCCGGTCGTACGAATCGCAGCTTGCTGGCCTCGGCGTCCGAGACGCCAAGCAGGTTCGCCCGAGTCAGGGGATAGGCGTTGGGGTGTGCAGCCACTAACTCCCGCAGTTCGGGATGGTGATAAGCAATCATCGCCAAGTCATCACCATTGGTAGCGGGATGTTGTGCCGCTCGTGCCGCGATCGCCGCGTCTTTCAAACCCTTAGCCATCGATCCTCCTCAGGGGGCAGACTTTCGCTCCCGTATCCGGTTTAAGTCTCATTTACCAGGATACCCCAAGGGGCATTTCCTTACAGTGACGACTAGTAGCGCCGATAACCTACGGCCACCTAGTAATCAGCGAGATCGCACCGAGAATGGCGAGCGCCGCGAAGGCGATGCCGATGGGCCAGAGGGGTTGAGGGGTCTTGGCGGGTGAGAGCGGTGCGGCAAGTATTTCCGCAATCCGCGAAAAGCTCTCCCGGAGTTGGTCAGATG
>JAIRKB010000300.1 GCA_031260385.1 Propionibacteriaceae bacterium
CCATCCCCAAACAAAGAACAGTCCGAAACGCCTTCCGCGCAGCAACATCGGCACCCATCCCCCAACAAAGAACAGTTCCCATTCCCGGATGGCGCTGCGCTTATCCAGGCTACGGCTTATCCAGGCTACTTGAGCGGATGTATCCGCGAGTGTACACGCAAGTGTGCGGCATCTAGGATGCCTAGCACGGCACCGAAGGTGCCGAGTACGAGCTTCACGCTAAGTGAGAGTCAGGGATGGGTGCCGATGTTGTTGGGCGGAAGCTGGGTCGAAAAAATCGTGCAACGATTTAGGCACGCAGTGCCGTTTTCGGCGCGAGTCCGAGCGCCGCGATAAGATCCCACAGGGATCGCGGCGCGAAACGTCTTCCGCACGCGAGCGACGCCGCGAGCGTACACGCAAGTGTGCGGCATCTAGGATGCCTAGCACGGCACCTGCAAGGTGCCAAGTACGGCAACATCGGCGCCCATCCACCGGCAAAGAACAGTTCGCATTCCCGGATGGCGCTTCGCTTATCCAGGCTACGGCTGCCTCCCAGGAGTTCACCGCTCGCTAGATAACGACGTGGAAAGAGTTGATTATCGCTTCAACGTCGGATGCCAATTCTGTGACGTTTTCGGTTTTTACCCATAGGGAAATTCGGTAGATATTGGCTTCGGGTAGATCAGCCCTGAAGAAGACTAAGTTGACGGTGTATTCCTTATCGGAGGAGACAACCTTCTCGGCGGCATAGCGGAGCATCTCTAGGCCGTTGACCGTACCATCGGCGACTCGGTTCGTGGTTGTCCCAGGGTAGTCGGCGGCGAGTTTGACGAGCACGCTACTGGCGTAGCGGCTGAGTTCCCAATCGCGGAAATTAGTGTCGGTTCGAACCAGGACGGCGGTGCCAGTGCGGGTGTGACGATAGGTGAGTGTCGGCTCGCTCGGGGTGGCACTTTGGTCAAGCGTCCACCCTGGGGGTGGCGTAATGTCCCCCCTGGCTTCAATCAGGGAGTGATCAATCGGCGGGGCTTGAGTGGTTGGGTCCTCACTTGGGGTGGGGGTTGGATCATCACCTGGAGTAGCGGTTGAGGGGGTCGGAAGGCTGCTTGAAGGGGAACTCGGTTTGTTGCCTCCCAGCAACAGCGCCGCTGCCACACCCCCACCAATCAACGCCACGACAACGATGCCAATCACCACTAAGAGACCGGTTCGGTTCTTCTTGGGCGCAACCGGTGGGATCTGACCGGCTCCCCAAGCTGGGCCCCCCGGAGCACCACCTTGACCGTACGCCGGATAAGGCGCCGGTGCCGGCGGAGCGGGTGGCCCTTGGTAAGGCGGTGGGTATTGTGGTGGCTGAGCGGGGCCATAAGGTGGTTGCGCCATGATAAACATCCGTTCTCCCGAAGCTTAAATCAAGGTTAGCACCGGACATATGAGGTCAATGAGCAAGACTCCAGTAGTTCACCAAAGCTAGACGACGTGGAGGTCGATTCCGCGGTCTTCGATTTGGGCGCGCATTTCTGGGTCGATGCCGGTGTCGGTGACGAGGATCTTGACCATCTCTGGTGAGCAGATTCGAGCGAAGGCGGTGATGCCGATCTTGGAGGAGTCGGCGACGATCATGACGGTGTTGGCGCTGGCGGCGAGGCGGGAGTTGACGGAGGCTTCGGCATCGGAGTAGGCGGAGGCCCCGAAGGCGGGGTGATAACCATTGACGCCGAGGATGGCGATGTCGACGTGGAGACCATCGATCGAGCGATCAGCGATCGGTCCGTACAACTCGTACGAGTGCGGTCGCACAACCCCACCGGTGACAACCACCTTGAGGTAGGGACGGACCAACAATCCGGCGGCGACATTAACGGCGTTGGTGACGATCGTGAGGGCGGGATCGGAACCGGGGGCACTCGACAGGTCAGGGCGGACGGCCAGAGCATGGCCGACCTCCAGCATCGTCGTACCACCGTTAAGGGCGACCACCGAACCCAAGGGCACCAGGTCGGCCGCTCGCTGGGCGATCCGGCGTTTCTCGGCCTGGGCTTTTTGTGATTTCAGGCTCAAAGGCAGATCGATACTGCTGGCATTGGCGATCGCCCCGCCGTGGGTCCGGGTCACTAGACGCTGGGAGTCGAGGTAGGTCAGGTCACGACGGATCGTCGCGGCCGAGGAGTTGAGCGCCTCGACGGCATCACTGATCTGGATCTCGCCCGATTCGGCGAGCAATTGCATGAGGGCGTTTAGGCGTTCGCGCCGGGTCATGATTGCCTCCTTGGTGAGCCTCGTTCCTACCACCATAACCCATTTTGAGCATTTTCGCTTATTATCGCTCACAAACTGACCAGATCTGAGGAAGAGAAGGAGGATTTTTGTAACGAAATGATCACAAATGAGCGTTCCATGATTGACACGATCTTTATCGCTCAGATAGCGTGGTTGGACATCTACTGCGGAGGAGGGTCAATGCAGCCAAATCTGTTTGTTACTACCGAGATCGCCAGCCAACCCCAATGTTGGGCGCAAGCCATCTCACTAAGCGATTCCCCCGGTCTGCCGCAGGTCGGTGAACGCGTCGCCATCATTGGTTGTGGCACCTCCTGGTTCATGGCCCAGACCTATGCCGCGCGCCGTGAGGCCTGCGGTCAAGGTGAGACCGACGCCTTCACCGCCTCCGAGTTTCCCCCCCAGCGCGCCTATGATCGCGTCATCGCCATCAGCCGCTCCGGCACCACCACGGAGGTCCGGCGGGCCCTCGATTGGGTGCGACCCGGGGTGCCAACCACGATGCTGACCGCCGTCCCCTCCCCCGCGATTGCGGCCACTGTCGCTGACCTGATCGACCTGAGTTTCGCCGACGAGCAATCGGTGGTCCAGACTCGGTTCGCGACCTCGGTGGTTGCCCTGCTGCGCGCCCACTTGGGTGAGAACCTCGACCAAGCGCTTATGGACTGCCAGACCGCCCTCCAGACTGAGCTGCCACCAGCCTGGATTGACGCTGAGCAGGCAGTCTTCCTTGGTATGAAATGGACGGTCGGTCTCGCCAATGAAGCGGCCCTCAAGTGCCGCGAAGCTTCGCTGAGTTTCACTGAAGCCCACCAGGCGATGGACTACCGTCACGGCCCGATTTCACTGGCCGAAGCTGGTCGGTTGGTTTGGATGTTTGGTCGGCCCCCCGAAGGCCTCGCCGAACAAGTCCAGGCGACGGGCGCGACTTGGATCGCCTCCGGTTTGGACCCCTTAGCCGATTTGGTCCAGGCCCAACGGCTGGCGGTGGCACGCGGGTTGGCCCGCGGGCTCGACCCCGACCATCCCCGCCATCTCAGCCGCGCTGTCGTCTTGGAAGAGAGGTCGCCATGCCCCTCGTACATCCCTCCACGATCCTGACCCCAGCCACCCAAGTCGGCGCCGGCGTCGGCGCCTTCAACGTCATCCAACTGGAACTCGCCGAAGCGATCATCATGGGCGCCGAAGCGGCCAGCCAGGCGGTAATCCTCCAGATCTCCGAGAACTGTGTTCGCTATCACGGCCGCCTCGCCCCGATCGCCCGCGCCTGCCAAGCCCTCGGAGCGGCCGCTTCCATCCCAGTGGTGGTTCATCTCGACCACGCTGAGGATATCGCTCTCGTCCACGAGGCGATTGATCTCGGTTTCGATTCCGTGATGTACGACGGTTCCCGCCTCGACGATGTCGCCAACCAAGCTACCACCGCCGAGGTGACCGCCTTCTGCCACCAGCATGGCGTCTGGGTCGAAGCCGAGTTCGGCGAGATCGGCGGCAAGGACGGCGTCCACGCCCCCGGCGTCCGCACCGATCCAGTCCAAGCCGCCGCCTTCATCGCCGCCACCGGGGTTGACGCCCTAGCGGTAGCGGTGGGCAGTTCTCACGCCATGACGACCCGCGTTGCCAAGCTCGACTTCGACCTGATCGCCCGCCTAAACAGCGCCCTAAGCGTTCCGCTGGTCCTCCACGGCTCCTCCGGGGTTCCTGATGCCGATCTCGCCGAGGCGGTTCGCTCCGGGATGACCAAGATCAATATCGCCACCCTGCTAAACCAGGTGTTCACCGGTTCGGTTCGCGAAACCCTAGCCGCGAACCCCGCCTTGGTGGACACCCGGAAATACTGCTCCCCCGCCCGCGCCGCGGTCGCCGAAGCGGTCGCTAGCCTGCTGACGATCCTCGCCCACCCCGAGGCGGTTCAACCATGAAGATCGGGGTTCTAACTGGGGGCGGCGACTGCCCCGGACTCAATGGCGTGATTCGCGCGATCGTCAACCGTGGCATCAGCACCTATGACGACACCATCCTCGGCTATTGGGATGGCTGGCGGGGGCCCCTTGAGGGCCGCAGCGAAACCCTGACCTTAGCCCGGGTCCGCGACATCCTGCCCCTAGGCGGCACGATCTTGGGGACCTCCCGGACAAATATCGCCGACCCCGAACGCCTTGCCACCGTCATTGCCCAGCTACAAGCCGACAACGTTGACGCCCTCATCCCGATCGGTGGTGAGGACACCCTCGGAGTCGCCTTACGCCTCGCCGAGGCGGGGGTGCAGGTGATTGGCGTTCCCAAGACCATCGACAACGATCTCAGTGGTACGGACGTTACCTTCGGCTTCACAACCGCCGTGCAGGTCGCCGTCGAAGCCGTTGATCGGGTCCGGACCACCTCCGCCTCCCACCACCGTGGTCTGGTAGTGGAGGTGATGGGCCGCCACGCTGGCTGGATCGCCTTGCAGACCGGCCTGGCCTGCTCAGCCGTCGCCACCCTGATCCCCGAAGTGCCCTTCGACCTCGACGCCATCTGCGGCCTCGTCGCCGCGTCGATCCAGGAGCGCCGTGATGCGATCGTCGTCGTCGCCGAAGGGGCCCTGCCCCGCGCTGGTACGATCGAAAACGACCAAGGCGGTGCCGTTGATGAGTTTGGACACGTCCAAGTCGGCGGTATCGCTGAGTTCATCGCCAAGGAAATCACCCGCCGCTCGGGGGTGGAAACCCGTAGTGTCGTGCTCGGCCACGTTCAGCGTGGCGGCACCCCAACGGCGTACGATCGGGTGCTCGCCACCCGCTTCGGCGTCGCCGCAGTTGATGGACTGCATCAAGGAAAGACCGGGGTCATGGTCAGTGCGCAAGGCAGCGCGATTGGCATCGTACCCCTGGCCGAGGCCACCGGAACGCTCCGGACCGTGCCAAGGCAGCTAATAGACGAAGTCGGCGCCATCTTGGGCATCGATTCCGCAGACATGAAATACAAATAACCGGAGGAAAGTATGAAAAAACACCAACTAATCGCTGGGGCGGTCGGTCTTGCCCTAGCTCTATCGCTATCAGCTTGCGGCGGGGGTGACAAGCCCAGCACTAGCACCGGCGACAAGATCACCGTCCTACTGCCAGCCCACGAGATGGACAATATCGGCTTCAACGAGCAGGCAACCAGAGATTTCACCGCCGAAACCGGCATTGAAGTCGAGTTGATTTACATGGGCTGGGATAACGTCGCCGATCGCGTGATCGCCGACCTTACCGCTGGCGGGGGTTCCTATGACGTCATCGAGTTTGACAACGCCTGGGTGGCAAAGTTCTATGAAAACGACTGGCTAGAGCCGCTGGACTCCTATATCAGTGAAGAGATGCGCTCCGGGCTCCTCCAGGGTCTGCTGGAGACCTTCTCCTCTGATGGCAAGCTCTATGGGATTCCCTGGAATAACGACACCCGCTTCTTCATGTATAACGCCGCAATCCTCCAGGCTTCGGGCTTCTCCAAGCCCCCGGAAACCTGGGAACAGCTTGAAGAGATGTCCCTAAAGCTGAAGGCTGATGGCCTACCGTACGGCTATATGGACGCCTATCCGGCCCTCCAGTCCGGCGCCAATGAAGTCACCGCCATGGTCTACTCCTTCGGTGGCGAGCTCTTCGACGCTGATGGCCAACCGGTGATGGGCACTGATCCCAAGACCAAGGCCGCTTTCGAGTTCATGGTCAAGTCGCTCAACGACACCAAGATCGCTGATCCGGCGTCGCTGACTGCTGACTACGAGACGGTCGAGAATGTCTTCATTTCCGGTGACACCGCCTTCTTCATCCAGGCTTGGCCGGGTGTCTTCCAGTCAGCCAATGATCCGACCCTGTCTCTGATCGTCGATCAGATCGCGGTCGCCGACGTAGCGCTCCATGCTAATGGTGCCGAGCAGGTCGTCTTGACCCTGCCCGAGGCGATGGCGATCCCGAAGACCTCTAAGAACAAGGCCGCCGCCTGGCAATACATCGAATATATGTCCGGTCGGGACCTCGACAAGGAGCGCGCCCTAGCGATCGGTTCCCTACCGCTCTGGCAGGATCTGTATACCGACACTGACCTGACGACGAAGTATCCCTACTGGGCCAACTTCTCCGGTCAGATCGCCCACGCCCGGGCCCTACCGAGCTTGACCTACTACGACGAGTACGCCAACATCCTGATGGAGGAAGCCCATATGATGTTTGCTAAGACCAAGACGGTGGAAAAAGGCCTCGCGGACCTCCAGGAACGCTGCGAAGCCCTCGCCGGCAAGTACACCAACTAAGGGCAGGAACCAATTATGGGGGTGAGATCAGCGGTCGAGCCGCCCCGATCCGGGCAATCGGCGATTGCCCAGTGGCGGCGCCGGCACTTCCCACAACTGCTGATCTCACCTAGCCTGCTCATCATCCTCGGGGTCTTAATCATCCCGATCATCTACTCTCTGGTCGTTAGCTTCGCTTGGCTGAATCCCGCCGATCGCAGTCTCGACTTCGTCGGCTTGGATAACTACCAAGCGATGCTAACCGATCAGAGCTATCGCAAATCGATGGCCCTGACGGTGCTCTTCACCGTCATCACCGTGATCCTAGAGATGACCCTTGGCATCGCCATCGCCATGGTCCTCAATCGCCCCTTCAAGGGTCGCGGTTTCCTGCGCGGTCTAATGATCCTGCCTTGGGCCCTGCCCGGCGTCGTCAACGCCATCTTGTGGAAGTGGATCTTCAACGCCAACTACGGCCCCCTCAATGCCGCCCTATTCCAACTAGGGGTGATCGACCAATACAAGGTCTGGCTTGGCGAACCAGTCTCCGCTTTCGGTGCGATCGTCATCGCTAGCCTATGGAAGGAAACCCCTTACGTCATCTTGCTAACGATCGCGGCCCTAGCGACGATTCCCAAGGATTTGTACGAGTCGGCAGAGATCGACGGGGCTGGGCCCTGGAAAGCTTTCTGGCGCATCACCTTGCCGATGATCCGGCCGGTCGTCCTCGTGCTGCTGATTACCAAGACGATCTGGACGGTTCAAACCTACGATCTGATCTACATCATGACCGCTGGTGGCCCCCAGAACGCAACCCAGTTCATCACCTTGCTCGTCCAGCGCACTGCCTTCAAATACCAAAACTTCGGCACCGCGGCCGCCATGAGTTACTCCGTGTCGATGCTGTGTTTCTTCTTGACCTACCTCTACATCAAGGTCTTCATGCGCGGTGACGATTGGTCTGGCAAGGTAAAGCAGTCGAAGGGACTTCGTCCAAAGCCGGTGAGACGATGACTAGCCCAACCCGTACCCGCCAGATCGGACGCTTAGTCTGGTATATCCTCTCCGTCCTGCTCGCCGCTTGGATCGCCTCCGGACTCGCCTGGCAAGCCCTAGGGCCGTGGTATCTCTTCGCCGCCCTAGTCGTTGCCTGGGTCGTCCTCGGCTGGCATCAAACCAGCCGCAAGCTCCGCAAACGTCTGCGCCGGGTCGTCTTGTATGGTCTGGCCTCCCTGATTCTCGTCTGGACGATTGCTCCCTTTGCCTGGCTGGTGATCGCCTCGGTCTCCACCAAAGCCGACCTGATCGCCAAACCCCTACGCTGGTTGCCGGCCAAACCCACCCTCCAGAATTATCGCGACATGCTCTTTGGGACGGCCGGGCGCACCACCGATGCCGCTAGCCAGTTCATGGGCGCTTTCACCAATAGTCTGATCATCACGATCACGGTGGTGATCATCGCCTTGATGGTCGGTTTGCTGGCCTCCTATGCCTACTCGCGTTTCCGCTTCCGGGGCCATAGTGGCTTATTGAACCTGACCTTGTTCACCCAGATGATTCCGGCGGTGGTCCTGATCATCCCGCTCTACATCGTCTTTCGACAGGTCGGCTTGCTAGACACCAAAGCCGGTTTGATCATCACCTATCTGTCGTTCGTCTTGCCCTATCTGGTCTGGATCCTCAAAGGCTATATTGACGGCATCCCGACCGATCTCGAAGAAGCCGCGATGATCGACGGCTGTGGCCGGCTGGGGGCGTTCGTTCGAGTGGTCTTACCGGTCGCAGCGACCGGCCTAGCGGCCACCGTCATCTTCGCTTTCATCCTGGCTTGGAATGAGTTCTTCTTCGCCATGAACTTCACCCAGACCTTGGCTTCCAAGACCCTGCCAGTGGTGTTAACCGAGTTCTCGTCAAAGTTTGGACCGAACTTTGTGCTCGCCGCCACAGCGGGGGTGTTGGCGAGTTTGCCGCCGGTCTTAGTGGCCCTAATCTTCCAGAAATACATCATCACCGGCCTATCGGCTGGAGCACTGAAAGGCTAACCATGATTGAGTGCTGGGTCGGCATCGACGGTGGTGGTTCGAAGACCCGCTTCCTCGCGGTCGACGCCGCTGGTCGCCAGATTGGCGAGTCGGTTGGCGGTCCAACCTTCCACCGCCAAGACGGCGTCGACCAGGTGATCGCTGTCCTTCGTGAGGGTCTAGCAGCAGTCACGATCGGCGTAAAAGGCGAGGTTGCCGCCTGTTTCGGGATGACTGGCTATGGCGAATCCCCCAGTGCCGATGCTGCGGCGGCACAGCAGATCACCCAAGCCCTCCCGGATATCAAACTGACCTTCGCCAATGACGTTCACTGTGCCTGGGCCGGAGCCGGGGCCCTAGCCCCAGGAATCTGCCTGATCATGGGCACGGGAGCG
>JAIRKB010000051.1 GCA_031260385.1 Propionibacteriaceae bacterium
CTAAGAAATGGCCGAAAATGAGCAAGTTATCTTGACGGCCCCACCCCTTCCTAATAGCCTGATATCTCGATATATAGAATAATTGTCCTTTTCGACCAGGGTGAGCCCCCAAACCAACAGCAAAGTTGGCCACTCACCCGCGGTTGTCGTTGTCTACTCACCCAGGAGTGGACGATGCCAACGCTGTGTTAATGGTATTGGGGACTTTCTGCACTGACTTGAAGGTAGGCAGCCGTGACTCGTCTCGCACACACCAAAGCCAAGGGACTATTAGCTGGCGTAACCGCCTGCTGTTTGGCGATCGTCGGAGCGGTCGTACTGACGACCATGCCAAGCGTGGGCGCCCCAGGCGATCCCTGGTCGAAGGTAGCAGACCCCGCCTCCTGGCTCACCTACCCGCGTATGTCGAGCGGTGAGTTGGATGCCACGCCGACTAGCGCACCGGGGCGGATCTGGACTGACAAGTCGGTCTTCTCTTCTAATGTCTCTTTGGTTGATGAGGGCACTACGCCGTCGATTTCGACCCTCAATGTGGCCTCAGGGGAGTTCGCTGTCGCCCTATCGGCGCTCGGCTCCACCCGCTCCGTCCAAGGGGTGGCACCAGTCCCGGTTGATGTGGTCATTCTGATTGACAACTCTGGGTCAATGACGAGCTGTGTCCACCGCAGCGGAAATTGTACGGCCTCCTCCGCCACCTCTGATACGAGCTATACCCGCTCGCGGGTCTACGCGATGGTCCAGGCGGTCGATGAGGCGATCGATTTGATTATGACCGCCAATCCACTCAACCGGGTTTCGATCGTACGATTTGATGCCACGGCAGCGGTGATCGAAAACCTGCGGCCCGGCCAACAGATCCCCAGCGGGGTTGGGGCCGGTCACTATATCTATCTAGAGCCACCCTCCGGTAACTCCACCATGTATATCCGGACCTACTCCAATAACACCAATACCTCGCGCCTAACCGCCGCCAATGGGTCGGCGACCAATATCCAACGCGGGGTCGTCGCGGCGATGAATGTGCTCGCCGGTCAGAATCGGACTGCGGTCACAGGCGCCAACCAGCGCCTCCCAAATGTCATTGTCTTTACCGATGGCGAACCAACCCAGTCGGTCAACAACGCGACCTGGTGGGATCCGCCCTCCAGCGCGGGTAACCATGGCGTCTCCGGTCCCGGTTCCACCCAGTTCATTGGTGGTGGGTTCAAGGCTGCGATGGCCGGGGCTTACCTCAAGAACAAGATCAACGATGTCTACAATGATCCGGTCTATAACTTCCAAAATGGCGTAGCACCGGTTGCCGCCGGGGTCTACACCGTCGCGATCGGCATCGGCACTCTCACCGAGGTGGGGGCCAATCTAGCGCGGGCCACCCTCAACCCGAAAGGTCAACTGGGGTTGACCACCAACACCATGAACATCGGCTTCACTAACGCTTGGAACACCTATGCCGGGGGCTCCTCCGTCTCAGTGCCGGTGGCCTCCGGGACGAACTACACCGTCAATCATCCGACCGGCGCGGCAGCGCCTTATGATCCGTCAACCAATCCGAGCGGGTTGAAATACAACGACCAATATTATGAAGTCGAAACTAGCGCGGAGTTGGTGGGAGCTTTCAAAGACCTCGCCTTGCTCATCGTCACCTCAACTCCCAACTTCCCAGTCCAGATCGAGTCCGGTTTGACGGCTTTCACCTCGGGTTATGTGACCTTTGAAGACCATTTAGGACCGTTTATGGAGGTCAGTGCGGTCAACCTGCTGAGCTATTGCACCAATCGCCTCGCCAATGCCGACCTCAACACCTGTGAATCCAAGGTCTTCTCGAACCCGAAGACCACTTATCTTGGCAGTGGTGTCACCCAGTACATCTTTGAAGGTAACTACGCCGCCAACCACCTAGCTGGTGAGCAGGATCTCGCCGGTGTGATTATTACTGTGAGGCGTTACGAATCCTTGGCGCGTGGCGACGAGATCTCTATCCGCTTCCCCGCCTCCCTCCTGCCGGTTAATGATGCTTCAGTCACCCTCGATATCCACGGCGATCCGGTTTCGCTCGACTTCTGGGAGGCCCGTCCGGTTCATCTGTATTACAAGGCCGCTCCTAAAGCCGGCGTGATCGACGCCTTGGCCAACCCCCGAACCCTGAACACCGCCACCACCCAGGATGGCACCGAGCTGGAGAGCTATATCGCGGCGAACACCCATAATGGGGAGGTTCGTTTCTACACCAACGATTTCGACACCGTGACTAGTGGTGGGACGACGACCATCACCCCCCAGGTTTCGGCTAATTGGCTGCCCTCAGCCCTTAACCATTACTATCGCTTTACTAAAGCGACAACGCTTTATGCCGATGAGGCCCTGACGAACCCCTTAACCCAGGCCCAGTGGAATAGTCTTAGCAACGATACGCCAGTCTGGTTTGGAACCGACGAGTATTACTTCACTGACGCTAGCCATACCAAGGTTGCGAAACGGGTGGTTCCTCATAGTGTGACGAAGGCGGGGGTGCTCGCCGCCCAAAGTGGCACCTATGTTGTGGCCACGGTTGGGGGTTACATGACCGCGCCCGCCGGGATGCCGAATGCCTCGCGCTGGGTCCGCCAGGATGCCGTCAAGTGCTTAGACTTGCAGTGGGTTAACAATATGCTCGCTTGCCCGGCGATGCTGACCGGGGACGGTAACCTCACCGAGACCTCGCCGATGGCCCGGTTTGGGTTCTTCCAAGGGGAGCGGTTGTATCATGTCTTGGGCAACAATGGTTATCTTGGTTACGACCTGCCCGGGCGACTCTTGGTCTCGAAAGCCCTCGACTATGAGCCCGGTTTGACTCCTCACCCCGACACCTTGTTCCGGTTTAAGATTGATCTGATTGGAGCAGATTCGGCAGTCTTGACCGGCGAGTATGCCTATGAAATCTTCCAGAACTCCGATTCGCTCACCCCAATCGCCTCTGGCAAGGTCACCTCGGGCCAGATTGTGTCGATCAAGGCTTGGCATTTCATTGTGGTCTATGGCCTACCTTCCGATGCGACTTACGTAGTCACCGAACAGGCCCTACCGCCCGGCTATTCCTATTTCTTGCCTGTTGGCGGTACGAATTCCGGCTCGGTCACTGGTGGTGAGACGGCGACCGCCGCCTTCACCAACAACTACATGGGCACAGCGACCTCGACAACCGGCATGCCGTTGACCTTCAAGGAGATCGTCGGACGGGGCTGGGGGCCAACCGATGAGTACTATGCCATCATCTGCCCTGAAGGTGGCGACTCCATCGACTGCGAGACGGTCCCCTTCGAGGATAATGGTGAGGGCCGGTATCAGGCTAACTTCGGGACCCGCATCTTCAACGCTCCGGGGATCTACTCCTACCTTGTCACCGAGGCCTCGGATATTGGGATTGCGGGCATCTCGTACTCAGCGGCGATCTACCGCTGGGTTGTGACCGTGGTTGACGACGGCTTTGGTAACCTGAGCCAGACCAACCGTCTCTACAAGCTGATTGACGATGATGGCACGCCGTCGACCGAGATCGGCGATCCCGGTGAGGTTGTCTTCATCAACAACTGGGATTTAACCCAGTTCGCGGCCTATCTTGATGCCAGAAAGATGATGACCGAATCCCATTACGCCGGCTACTTCCCGCCGGATGTCAGCTTCGAGTTCACCTTCCGTTATATGGGGTCGAACCTCGAACAGGCGTCGCCCACCGTTGTCACACCGCTGGAATGGGTTGGTTATCCCGCTGGAACCACCGAAGTGACGGTGGACTCTTTGGGTATGAGCATCCATTCGCCTTTGCTGCTTTCTACGGTTGCCCATGCGGGTAACACCTTCTACTACATGGCCTTCGAAGTTGACGATGGGTCCTATCCGGCAGCGATTACCCTGTCGCAAGCGGTTTGGGTCTGGCGGGTCATGGTGAGCGCCGACATCGATGGGATTCGACGGAACTCTGTCCACTGTGAGACCACCCTGGATGCGATTACTGCCGCCACACCGTTTGGCGACTGTGATCCGCAAACGGGAACCTACGCTGCCTCGACGGTTGAGGACCGTACCTTCCTTAACTACCACGATCCGGAACCAGCAATCGCCCAAATTGACGCCACGAAGACCCTGACCGGTCGAACCTGGACTAGTGCCGACAGTTTCACCTTCGAACTGACCCCGATCGGTACCACCACCCCAGCAGCCGTCACCGCCGGTTGGATCACTTACAACACCACGGCGAGCTGCCCGGGTGTGACGATCATCGGCACGAAGGCCTCACGAACCCTGACGTCGGCTGATCAGACGGCCGGGGCGGCTCCCTTCTGCTTTGACATCACCTTCGCTCGTCCCGGAAACTATCAGTTCGCCTTGACGGAAACTGCTTGGACTGGGTCAAGCCACGGTATGATCTACGACACTCACACCGAGGTCTATGATGTGGTGGTTATCCACACGCACGAGGACGCCACCACGGCGGCGACGATCACTCGGCGTGGTGATACCACCGGGACCGCTGCCGCGAGCTTCACGAACCGTTACCAGGCGACCGAGCAGTATGCCGGTCAGACGATCGCCAAAACCCTCAATGGGCGGGATCTCCATGCCGGTGAGTTCACCTTCGTCATCAAGGCGGAGAATGAAGGCTCCTGCACTAAGGCTAGTCTCGTTTCACCGAGCTGCATCCAGACGATGACCAATACGGATAGTTATCTTGATCCGACTCCAGCGGTGATCCCGATCGAACTCAACTTCACCCAAAGCGACCTCGGCAAGGTCTTCCGCTACACGATCTATGAGCAGCCGGGCACCCTTGCGGGGGTGAGTTATGACTCTACGGTCTACGACTTCACAGTCTGGCCGCTCTACGATGATGCCACCGGTTCGATCTA
>JAIRKB010000062.1 GCA_031260385.1 Propionibacteriaceae bacterium
TGGTGCCGCAATCGGGGCAGTTGCCAGGCACCCTCTCCTCCGGTCAACGCCGCCGTCTGGCCTTGGCGACCGCTTTCGTACGGCCGCGCAAGATCCTCGTCTTGGATGAGCCGGAGCAACGCCTCGACGTCGAAGGTGTTGACTGGCTGGCCCAGCGACTGAAAGCCGAGCGTGAGGACGGGTTAGCGATCATCATGGCCAGCCACGAGCCATCGCTGGTCAAGACGGTGGCGACGCGGACGATTCGGATTGGCGGGGGTGTCGCCAATGGCTAAGAAACGATCACCGCAAGGCTATAAGGCCAAGCCGACACCACCACCGGAGCCGAAGCCGAAGGCGGAACCGAAGCCCAAGCCCGAGAAGGCTAAGGTGACCCCGGTCGAAGAACCGGATCTGGAGACGGAAACTGAAGCCCCTGACTGGCCGCGCTGGGAACACTCCTTGAGCAGTGTTGAACCGGAACCGATCTGGGAAAGCGACCTCAAGCGGATGCTGCGGGATTGGCGGCGGGGACGGGCGACCAAGTCGATCATCAATGTCCTCATGGATGGCTATGTCACGATGTTTGCGATCGTCATCATCGTCGCGATGCTGTCGGCAGCGGTGGTTCAGGCGCAAGGGTCGGCTCAGGAATGTGGCACTGACGCCTGTCATATCGGGCGGACCCTCCTGCCCTGGGTGGCGATGGGGGCCTCTTTTGCCTTGACGGCGATGGCCTCGCGGATCTTTGGTCCGATTGTGGCCTCCGCAGCGGAAGGGTTCTGGTTGATGGACGCGCCGATTCGGCGGGGGCGTCTGCTCTGGAAGCGCCTGATTGGCGTGGTGATTGCGGTCTTGCTGATCGCGGCGGGTATCGGTGGATTGCTGTCCGGTCTGACAGGCTATAGCCCCGACGAGGTTTGGCGTTGGGCCTTGGCGATGGGGGCTGGTGCCGCCGGGCTGACCGCCCTAGCGGCCGCCGAACAGACCTGGGGACGGACCTGGCTGATCTCACTGCTGCAATGGCTCAGCGGGCTGATCGCCGTCGGCGTGCTCTTTGTCGTGGTCGCGGTGGCAGCGGGATGGTTCAAGTTGGACTTGTCCACCCTGCCGACCCACGAAGCGGTCTTGTGGGTGGCGATTGCCGGTGGGGTCCTGTTGATCCCGGGTATCGTCGTCGCCCTGGGTCGACTCGGTCAGATCCACCGGGCCCGTCTGGTTTCTGGCGGTACGTTGGTTGCTGGCATGCAGGGCGCCGCCTTCGCGATGGACTTTGCTTTGATGCGCGACATCCTGGTCGAACGTGATGCGATGCGGCGGGGCCATGTGCGGCCACAGCGCGGCAGTGGTTCGGGAGCGAACGCGCTGGTGTGGCGGGAGCTGCAGCGGCTGTGGCGTTATCCCAAGCGGGTTATCTTGCTCTTCGCTTCGGTGGTGGTTCCCTATGCCGTGAAAGCCCTCGGCTTCCACACCTTCTCGCCGTTTATCACCTCGTTGATCTTGTTAGTTGGGTTCGTACCATTGCTCGGTTCGATGCGCGTCTTGTCGCGTACGAAAGGCTTGTCGCGGATGTTGCCGTTGTCGAACCCCCAGATTCGGCGGGCGACGGCGATGGTGCCAATCATGTTTGCGGTGGTCTGGGCAACGATCTGTTCGCCGGCCTTTATTGATCCGACATCGGAGACCGATACCTTGGTGCAGGGATTTATTAAGGCGGCCTTAACGGCGGCGACCGGTCTGCTAGCGGCGATCCGCTGGGTGACCGCGAAGTCGGCCAACTATTCGGCGCCGATGATGCAAACCGGGTTCGGGGCGATGCCGCCTGGGCTGATCTTCAACCTATTCCGGGGGATCGACATTGTCGTGTTGATCAGTGGACCGCTGATGTTGGGTTGGTCGCTGTGGATCCCGGTGATCATCGCTGTGGTCGTGACTTTTGCCTTGTCAGGAGCGTTTTCGATGGAGGAGATGCAGGCTCAGCAAGAGGAAATGAAGAAGCAGCAGGCCAAGAATGGGCAAGGTGGCGGCGGTGGGCTGTTTGGGTCGCGACCGGCAGCACCGGCGCCGGTGACCAAGCAGAAGATCGCGCCGCCGAAAGGATATTCCAGCCCTCGCGTCCAATAAATATTTCATGAAGATATCTTCGTGATACCGCTTCCGCCCGTACTGTACCTCCGGTTAAAATGGAGTGATGGTAGATAGTGTGCTGGCTGCGGAGCGTACTCCCGAAATAGAACAACCTTGGGCCGAATTGGGCCTAAAACACGATGAATACTTGCAAATCCGCCGGATCCTTGGGCGGCGCCCGACTGGGTGTGAGTTGGCGATGTATTCGGTGATGTGGAGCGAACACTGTTCGTACAAATCTTCAAAGACCCATCTGAAACGGTTCACCGACCTGCCGGCGGAGACCGTTCGCGGGCCGTTGCTAGCGGGGATGGGGGATCAAGCCGGGGTGGTGGACATCGGCGATGGTTGGGCGGTGACCTTCAAGGTCGAATCCCATAACCACCCTAGTTATGTGGAGCCCTACCAGGGCGCGGCGACCGGGGTCGGCGGGATTGTGCGTGACATCCTGGCGATGGGTGCCCGGCCGATCGCGGTGATGGATTCGCTGCGCTTCGGGGCGCTGAATGCGCCGGATACTGCGCGGGTGATGCCGGGGGTGGTCGGTGGCGTGGCTGGCTATGGCAACTGCCTCGGGCTGCCGAATATCGGCGGCGAGGTGGTTTTCCACTCCAGTTATTCCGGGAATCCGCTGGTCAATGCGCTATGTGTTGGGGTCTTGCGTCATGAGGACTTGAAATCAGCGGCAGCGACCGGGCCGGGGAATAAGGTGATCTTGTATGGGGCGGCAACCGGTGGGGACGGCATTGGCGGGGCTTCGGTCCTGGCGTCTGAGACCTTTAACGGTTCGGAGCCCACGAAGCGGCCTAGTGTTCAGGTGGGGGATCCTTTTCTGGAGAAACTGCTAATCGAGTGCACCTTGGAACTGTTCGCGGCCGATGTGATCCTCGCGATCCAGGATTTCGGGGCGGCGGGGCTGTCCTGCGCCACCTCCGAGCTAGCCGCCTCCGGGTCGAGTGGGATGTACGTCAACCTCGATGCGGTGGTCTTGAGGGATTCCACCCTGGCGCCAGAGGAGATCCTGATGAGTGAATCTCAGGAGCGGATGATGGCGGTGGTGGCGCCAGAAGACGTCGACCAGTTCCTGGCGATCTGTGCGAAATGGGATGTCGGGGCGGCGGTGGTCGGTGAGGTGATCGAGGGCGATCGGCTCTTGATTGACTGGCAAGGCGAGCGGGTAGTTGATGTTGATCCAAAGACCGTCGCTGACCAGAGCCCGACCTATCATCGTCCCGTGACTAGGCCGAGTTGGACCGATTGGGTGCAAGCCGACGGGGCGGCCAAACTGCCGCGTCCCGTTGGCGGCAGCGAGATTGCCCAACAACTGATCGCCATCGCCACCTCGGAACATGTCTCGGATCGTAGTTGGGTGACCAACCAATACGACCGCTTTGTGCGCGGTAACTCGGCGTTTGCTCAGCCGGAGAATGCCGGGATGGTGCGCATTGACGAGACAACCGGCTTGGGGATCGCCCTAGCGGTCGACTGCAACGCCCGTTTCACCTATCTTGACCCCTATCGCGGTGCCCAAGTCTCGCTCGCCGAGGCCTACCGGAATGTCTGCGTGACGGGGGCGGAGCCAGTGGCGATCACCGACTGTCTGAACTTCGGTTCGCCGGAGGACCCCGAAATCATGTGGCAGTTCGTTGAGACTATCAACGGTCTCGTGGCGGGTTGTAAGGAGCTGGGCACCCCGGTGACCGGCGGTAATGTCTCCTTCTACAACACCACTGGTGAGCTGGCGATCCTGCCGACCCCGCTGGTCGGGATGCTGGGGGTGATCGATGACGTCGCCGATCGGATTCCGCATGGGTTCAACTCGGGTGGTGATTTGATTTACTTGCTGGGTGCGACTGGCGAGGAGTTGGATGGTTCGATCTGGGCCGAGGTTGTGCATTCTCATCTTGGGGGCCGCCCGCCCGTTGTTGACTTTGATCATCATCGTGACTTGAACGACTTCTTCCAGGCGGCCTCGAAGACTCGCCTGCTGGCCTCGGCCCATGACCTAGCTGATGGTGGCCTCGGCATGGCCCTACTCGAAGCCTGCTTCCGCAAACAGTTGGGGGCGGAGATCACCTTGCCGGGTGATGTCTTCATGGCTTTGTTTTCGGAGTCGACCGGCCGGGTGTTGGTCAGTTGTTCCGCTGAACAGGCGCCCGCTTTGGAAGCCTTAGCCCGGGTGTACGAGCTGCCACTCACCCACCTCGGCAAGGTCCTAGACGACCCCCACCTCTTCGTCACCGACCAGTTCAGCCTAGACCTCTCCCCCCTCCACCTAGCCTGGCGCTCCACCATCCCCGAAGCCATGAGCTAAAGGCAACCACAGCGCCCAAATCGTGTAAATGGAAGAGTTCAAGCCGTGTAAGTGGTAGAGGACCACTGCGAGGGATGGCAAACTGGCGGACATGCGGTTGTATTTGTTAGTAGGAGGTAGCGATGGATACTGTTCAGCTAGCAACGAGGGTCGAGAAGTTGCAGGATCGCATGTTCCGCGAGACAACGCGGCAACTCGGTACGACGCCCGCTGACGCGATGCGAGTCTTTATCGCCGCGTTCAACCAGCACCGAGGTTTCCCATTTGAGGTGAGACTGGGGGCGGCAATCGAGCCGTTCCGGACTGAGGAAGAAGCCCTAGATTTTGTCGACCGACAGGCGATGGAGACGCTAGATGAAGCGTGGTGAGGTCTGGACAGTAAGGGATGATGTAGCCCGAGTCTCCCGCAGTCTGGCTCGCGTACTGGCGATCACGCCTAGCGACATAAGCGAAGCCTCGGCAGCATGAGTGGACTCACTACTTGAGGCTTGCGTCACCGTCGGTTTTGGTCTAACTAGTCGTCGAGGCTGTCGAGGATTTCGGTGGTGGAGGTGGTGGTGGGTTCTTCTTCGCCGTGGCGGACGAAGACTAGGGCGGCGAGGGCTGCAGCGAAGGCGAGGCTAGCGAAGATGAACAAGGGGGAGTAGCTACCGGCTAGGTCGGCGACGACGCCGAATAGGGGTGGTGCGACGATTTGGGCGCCGAAGGAGAAGAAGTAGTAGTAGCCGACGTAGGTGCCGATCTTTTCCTCCCCTGCCAGGCGTACGACCATCGGCAGGGAGTTGATGTTGACGCAAGCCCAGAAGATGCCGCCCCCGGCGAGGCAAGCGATGGTCATTGGTACGGAGGTCGCCATGGTCAGCGGAATGAAAAGGACAATGATCCCGACTAGGCCGACCATGATCGTACGACGCCGTCCGAACTTAGCGCCGATAAAGCCCGCTGGCACGGCGAAAGCCAGGAAGGTCAGAGAGAAGACGGCGAGCATCATGGCGGCGTTACCCGCTTCGACACCGAGCGAGTTGACGGCGAAGAGAGTGAAGAAGGTTTCGATGGCGTTGTAGCCAACAAACCAGAAGAAGATCGCGAACAGTAGCAAGATCAGAGACTTGCGTTCCGGGGCGGTTAGTTTGACCTTGACTTTTTCGTCGGCGGCGTCCGGTTCGTACGCCACCCCGGGTTCGCGAATGAAGATAACCAGGACCGCCAAGGCGCCGATCATAATGATCGCAGCAGTCAGGAAGGGCAGCGGGTAGCCACCGACTTTCAGCAGGAGCCCACCAGCGCCAAAGGCGATCAGCGAGCCGACGCCGCCCATCAGGTTGACGATGCCATTGGCTTGGCTGCGCAGCGGTCCCGGGGTGATGTCCGGCATCAGGGAGACCACCGGCGAGCGCCAGGTGGACATCACGAAGGTGAAGATGATCAGCACCCCCATCAGCGACCAAAGACTGTTCATATGCGGGATCAAGATGAAAGCGAGCGCACAGATCGGAATGCCCACCATGATGTAGGGCATGCGCCGCCCGAAGCGTGTCCGGGTCTTGTCCGACCAGCGCCCGAACAGGGGCTGGAAGATCAGGCCAAAGATATTGTCGATCACCATGATGAACCCGATGAGGGTCGCCGAGGCCACCAAGTCCGCTAAAAGTAGGGGCACAAAAGCGTTGTAAATACTCCAAGCCAATGACGAGGCAAAGAAGCCGAAGGATAACAACAGAGTGGTCTTAACATTCAGCTTGTCCTCAGACATAGCAACGCCTCCTTAGCGATGCCCAGGGGGGTACGATCGCACCTTCATCCTAGTGCGCTGACGACGAGATACAAGTGAATTAGCTCAAGGAAATCTGGGCTTGGCGATCGCTGGTATTTGCACTCTGGGGCTGGGAGTGCTAAAAATGACTTAGCACTCTATGTATGAGAGTGCTATGTCTGGCAGTGAGACCAACGTGGTCGGCCGTCGCGGGCGCTGTGCAGCATCTTTTACCCATCCCACGGGACGCCGCTTGGCGCGCCCGGACAAACGGAGAAGAAATGGCAAAGCTGATTCAATTTGATATCGAAGCTCGCCGCGCGCTGGAGAAGGGCATGAATGTGCTCGCCGATGCCGTGAAGGTGACCTTAGGCCCTAAGGGACGCAACGTTGTGTTGGAGAAGAAGTGGGGTTCCCCTACGATCACCAATGACGGGGTTTCCAT
>JAIRKB010000089.1 GCA_031260385.1 Propionibacteriaceae bacterium
TAGCTATAGGGCGACTTCCGTCCAGGAAGGTAGCGCTTCTAGTCTCTTGCGGATCTGAGAGTCGTCAACTAGGTGATTTTCAGGATCCGCAAGGTCGAGAAATATCGGTAGCCATCGAATCCCCGACTCCTTTATGGTCGGCGCTGGGTTATTATCGAGGTCCTTGGTCAAGCAGCTGATTGGTGTCTCGGAGCCTTGAAGATAAACCTCACAGCGGATCCGCCACTTTCGACTCTCTTTCGGGCCTGGTTCGGTCGTCATAACACCAGAGATCTGGCCGTGTATGAACGTGCCAGTGTCCAAGAGGCGTTGGACTCGCCTGAAGCGGGACATGCGACCATAGAGTGCGCCGATTCCAATATAGATAAACAAGCCTGGGTTTATTAGTAAGATGGCGAGCCACCCCTGCAGCGAGAAGAACGCCATGACCACCAGCCAAATTGCCGCAATGGCAGTAATGGCGCTAATGGTCCCAAGCCAGCCCGCCCCCGAGCTCTTTGGCACTCCCGGTAAAGTCATCACTCCTTCACGCGCCGCCGCTCGGGCAAGGACTTGAAGTTCAGAGCCTGCTGGGGCTGGCGCCGCTTCGAGCGTTGGCCAGGACGGTGACTGGGGCGCCGTATGAGGCTCTGGAATCGTCATTTTCCTCCAACGAAGGTAGTAGGTTTCCCCGGCGGGATGCCCCCGCCCCTTACAAGTGTAGCTTCATTTCGCTTTTTAGCTGGTGAGCGAACTATGCGTGCATTTGACTTCACTTTGGGTAAGCGGGGGTACGCGGGGACTGTTCCTGCGTACCAGCTTGTCAAGGCCAAATTCTGACTGAGAAGGCCAAGATGCGGTCCACATGACACTTCTGCCTACCCAGTTCTTGTCTTCTTGGAAGACAGGAATCCGGTTTGGCAGCCTGGTACATCGGAACCGTCCCAGCGTACCGTCGTACATCCGTAATCTGTACATTTTGATCGTCGCAATCAGTACATTTGAAGTGCCGTAATCTGTATGTTTCTGACTCCGCAAAGTGTATGCTTGTGGCATGACTGAGTATCAATCACGGGTAGTTGACGCTGAGCTTGCCACTAAGATGCGTTCATCTGGTGCGACTCTGATCGAAGGACCGAAGGCGTGTGGAAAGACTGCGACGGCATCACGCGTTGCGAGTACGGTATTTGAAATGGATCAGGATGCGTCCGCTCGAGCGTCAGTTGAGCTAAATCCGGATTATCTGTTCGGTAGTCCACCACCGGTTCTTTTTGATGAATGGCAGGTGGTGCCGGAGTTATGGAATCAAGTTCGTCGGGCAGTGGATAAGTCGAATCGAGGACGAGGGTTGTTCCTTTTAACTGGTTCAGCAACGCCGAAGGATGACGAAGATCGCCACTCGGGGGCCGGAAGAATCAGTGTGCTCAAGATGCGACCGATGAGTTTATTTGAGTCTGGGCATTCGAACGGGGAGGTCTCGCTTGCCGCCCTCATTGATGGAAAGAAGCAGATTGGTGGTGACAATGGTCTACGCGTCCCAGACTTAATGAAGCGGGTAGTAATTGGCGGTTGGCCAGATCTGCTTGGTGCTGACGAACCTGAGGCTCGTGTTTGGCTTGAGGATTATCTTCGCCAGATTGTTGAGGTTGATATTCCCAAGGTAGTTGGCCGCAGAGATCCTCGTGGATTGATGCGAGTTATCACTTCGCTTGGCCGGTTCGTCGCTCAAAGCCCAACGACTAGGGCGATCATGGCCGATGCCGGGGGCGAGCGTGGGCCGGTGGCGCCTGCGACGATTTATAGTTATCTCGATGCCCTTGATCGTCTCAAGTTACTCGATGAGTCTGAGGCTTGGCAGCCTCATATGCGGTCTCGAGTTCGGCTGCGTTCGGCGGCGACCCGCTACTTTGTGGATCCTTCGATTGGTGTTGCAGCGCTACATGTTGGCGGCACTGATCTTTTGCGTGACCTTAACGCGGCTGGTTTCCACTTTGAGGCCCTAGTCATACGTGATTTGCGCATCTATGCTCAACCACTTGGTGGTCGAATCGAGACTTGGCGGGACGAAAATGGTAATGAGGTTGATGCCATTATTTCGTTCCCGGGTGGGCGCTGGGCAGCCGCCGAAATCAAGATGAGTCAACGTGACGTTGATGCCGCCGCGGCAAATCTGCTGCGTTTCAGTCGGCTGGTTGATCATGGAAAACACGGCGAGCCGTCGGCGCTCATGGTTATCACCGCCACTGGTGCGGCTGGTCGCCGATCTGATGGAGTGAGTGTCGTGCCGATCACAGCATTACGGCCCTGACAACCAGTCCATCGTCCTAGATGACATATGTTGGATCTGTCAGTACGACTCAGCTAGAAAAGTGTGACAGTACCCCCGGCCCCGTGACGCCATTTTGGGAGAGTCAACCATCTGCACCTTGTCGCATAAGGTTGTGGTTGTGTGTCAAAATCGTACCGTCCCCCATGACACTGGTCCCCCATGACACTGGTGAAATCGGGGTGGTGGCTAACAGTGACACGGAGGAAACGGTACGGTTTTTTGCCACGTTTTGGGGTTGTTTGGTTGGCTTCGAGTGGCATGCCCTCGGGGGGCCCAGAGCAACTAACGTATGTAATAATTGGATCAATAGTCGCATTCTTTACTTTTCTGTTTGTCCGAAGCATCGAAAGGAATCCAAATGAAAAAGATCGCTGTGCTCGGTTTGACTGTGTTGCTTGGGTTATCCTTGACCTCCTGCAGCTTCGTTTTTGACCGTCTCACCCAAGGAGACCAGGGTTCCGTGACTGGCGGGGCTGATGACGTTGATGGCCCAACTGCGAGCCCGTTCGGCAAGGCTGGATATACCCTGCCAGAAAGTGTTCGGATTGAATATACCATCCGAACCATGGCTGCTTGGATGGATGGGGATTGCACCTTCATCAAGATTGGCCAGGACTACTACGGAAAACGTGACAATTTCGCCCTTCAGCTAATCGATGAGTTTTACCTGAAGTTTGATGGCACGACCTGGGCAGAGTACTCCCAGTCGACCACCTATTCTGGGGTGCACCTCCCGTGGCATTTGCTGGATACCGTGGTTTATAACGCCGACCATTCTTTGAGGGGGTGGTTGGCAGAGCATTACCTGTATTTCGTTGGCAGCGTCGAGGATATTCCTGAGGTTCAGCAGAAGGGAAAATATCGTGGCGAGGACACCGTTGTGGGCCGGTCGACTGGGGTCTGGGAGTTTGGGCTCTATGGAATAACTCAGACCTGGTATATCGATCCCGTTCACAACATCACTTTGAAAGTCGTGGCGTCGGTGCCAGGAGTGGACCAAGTGGATACTTGGGAAATGGTCTCCTGGGACGAATCAATTAGCGGATTTGGCGACGTCTCGCTGCCCTAAGGTCTACTGTCCCATATGAAGTTGACGAACCGAAGGCTATGACACTATAACAACTGTTCTGATGTCAGAGTTGCAGCCTCTGAAAGTGAAATCGCCTCGCTGGAGGAGGTGCTCGGGGTGTCCCTACCCGCGTACCTTAGCTTTTCCACAAGCTGGGATGCGAGCCATTTGGGCAGTCCCCTAGGCCCTAGGGGATGGCGAGTCTGATCTGGGCCAGAGCAGCGTAATAACCTGCCATGTACGTCGGGTCGTAGATCTCGAAGGATAGAGCGATCAGGGCGTCGACTTCGGAGATCTCGAGGGGGGCAATCGGGCTCGACACGCGCTTTTCGCAGACTTCGATCACGAGATCGAGGTATTTTCGCCCAGCCTGACTGGCAGCCTCGCGGTTGGGTTCCCGATCTGCGAACTCGTAGGCATAGGCCACCCATTCCTCGGCGGCGCTCAAGAACTGGCTAAAGGGACGTCCGACGAGGCCCTCATAGTAGTCAGCGATCGCCTGGTGATCATCCTGGCTGCCGAAGTACGCCCGTGCGACAATCGCCCGACCAAGCGCGTTAACAAAGACCAGCGCTGACGCCTGCTCAAGCGTACCTCCCACTTGGGCGTCGATTGAGACGTACGACTGGAGTTGTGTCCCACCGACGAGTCTCCAGAACTGGCCGTCAAGGGCCGCAAAAGCGTAGAGGTCGGCCAGACCCTCAGCAATCCGCTCACCCCAGACAACACCTTGAATATCGTCAATCCGATGGGGGAAAACCTTCGGCTTATCGCACAGCGACAGGGCATGCATGAGCTCGTGCGCCAACACCCAACTGAAAGGCTCGATCGCCATCGCATCATCACCGATGTAGATGTACTGATTCTGATAATACGCCCAGCCGTCTTCATCCTCCCGGAACCCGAGAAAACAACTTGTCAGGGCCGAAAGCATCTCGCTGGGAGTGTAGATCGGGTTGCTCAGTGCAATGGCGCGGCTCGCCAGCTTGAGGTCGTCCGCAAACTTGGTGCTGACATTCTCCACCCCGGCGACAAAGGCGTTGACGAGGTCATCAAGATCGGATTGCGTCGGCCGAGGGGCCATTTCGTATGGCAGTAGGGCGAGCAAAGGGTTGGCCAGATAATCGAGACCCCCCGGTGTCTGGGGTCCCTCGACGACAGGGGTGGAATCCGGGGCCACTGTTGGCCCCGCAGCCGGAGTTGGGTTAGTCACGCAACCCCCGAATATCCCCAGCAGCCCAAAGACCGCGACGACAAATATGATCGGCTTCTTCATGGAATCCCCTTCGCCTGGAACTATATCAATTGTAGTCGATACGGGACGTGACGATACCCCGCCACCATGGCCCGCCCAACCAGACCTGCGATACCGTAGATCGGTGATCTCGGAATCCATCATCGTTGGGGGCGCACACCCTACCCTCTCTCGGGACGTCTGTAGCCGTTACTCAGATAGTGCTTGCGCTTCTTAGCAATCACGACACGGTTACTTGGTGACGTCCGATGATCTGTCACCGGTCATGCGGACCGGTGACACGCGGTGACGCGGGGACGGGGTGACGCGGGGACTGTAATACTCAGAGTGGCTGGTCTGGGACTGGCTGGCTAGGGTTGGTGGTAGGTGAACGCTTGGGGGTGTGACTCTCACGGGGACTGACCTTTTTGGAGTGTCTTGGTACCGATCTGTCCGTTTCCTTGTGGGCACCACCACTGATCCTGGCCATCATGATGACTTTATAGAAGCCTGCCCACCCGTGTTTTATGTCGGGGTGGTTCGTTACAGTCTTGTCTCGTGATGATCCTTTCCAGGACCAGTGGCGGTGTTTTGTCACCGTTTCTATCTACCTATTTAAGGACGGTCACGATGTCTAGTGTGGCAGAAATCTATTCTCATGTCATAGGGGTTGACACTCACGCGAAAACTCACACGTGAATCCCCCCGGTAAGTCCGGAGGGTTTTTAGTTGGGTGATCCTGTGGGTTGCAGGGCCTGGTTTTGTTTATAGTAGTGGTTTTCGGCTTCGACGGGTGGGATGTCACCGCAGTACTGGTAGAGGCGGCGGTGGTTATACCAGTCGACCCATTCGGCGGTGGCGTATTCGACGTGGTCTAGGTTCTTCCATGGGCCTTGTCGTTTGATCAGTTCGGTCTTGTAGATTCCGTTGATGGTCTCAGCTAGAGCATTATCATACGAGTCCCCAACCGTCCCGGTTGATGGTGTTAACCCGTTTTGAGCGAGCCTGTCACCATAGCGAATCGAGGTGTACTGGCTGCCGTGATCAGCATGGGCTATCAGCCCTGTGAGTTCACTTTGATGGCCGTCACGGACTCGTTGCCAGGTTGCTTGATCGAGAGCGTCAAGGACCAGGTCGGTGGTCATCGTGGTTGCTGTGCGCCACCCGAGGATCCGGCGGGCATACGCGTCGATGACGAACGCGGTATACACCCAGCCAGACCAAGTCGACACATATGTGAAATCGCAAACCCATAGTTGGTTCGGTGCTTCGGGTTCGAAGTCACGGTTAACCAGATCATCTGGCAAGGGTGAACCATCATCCCAAGTGGTGCGTTTCACCTTGCCACGATGCACACCACGAAGACCCATGACCCGCATCAACCGTTCCACCGTGCAACGAGCCACTGGGATGGCTTCCCGGTTTAACTGCAACCAGACCTTCCTGGCACCATACACCTGATAGTTCTCGTCATAGACCCTCACAATATGACGCATCAACGCCAAGTCACGCCGGTCACGCTGGGACGGGAACTTATCCTTCCATTCGTAGTACGTTGATGGGGCGATCTGGACACCATGCTCAGTGAGCACCCTGCAGATCGGCTCGACGCCCCATCTCAAACCACCAGGCTCCTGGTGGTCTTTATGCTCGCGGATAAAATCCACTACTACACTCCTGGCCGGTCGATCTCGGCCGCGAAGAAACTCGCTGCTGCTTTCA
>JAIRKB010000126.1 GCA_031260385.1 Propionibacteriaceae bacterium
TAATCTGCGGCAACGGGGAAACGTAATCACCTCCCGCCCACAGTGGCAAGCAAATCCCCGCCCGCGGGTGGGGCCCAGCCTGACCGGAGTTAATCGCCGACCAACAGTTGACACAGAGCGCCCCCGGCACTGAGCAGCCTGGACAGGCACCCTCTACGAGCAGGTCGAGCACCGCATCAATAAACCTCATACCTAGACTATGGCGTGTCGCAGGCCAAAAATGTCGTCGCCGATCAGCCTTGGAGGGCCGGATAAGCAATCGCTGTCGCCCCGGTGGCGACCTGAACCCAGCGATAACCCTCCTGATATGCCCAGACAACCTGATCGTCACCAAGGATCGCAATCTGGGGCCCAGTCAGGTTGGTATGAACCGCCATCTGGACGGGCCGGACGAGTTGAGGATGGCTTCGATCGCGGATCTTAATGCCATCGAGATCGGTGTCGAAGAGCTTGGTTGGATTCTTTCCCGACCCGCCAAGCACCAACAACGAGCACGGACCAGACCAGGCAACATCGACAATCGAGTTAATCGTCTCACCCTGCCAGGTCAACCGGATTGGACGGTCTGAGCGGATCTCCACCGGCACGCCCTGCTCGTCGTAGGTGATCAACGCCAGGCTGAGCTCCTGGCGGGGCTCCTCACCGGCCTGATCGACACTGGTAATGAGCAGAATCCGCTGTCCGTCCGGTGAGATTTGGAAACCTTGGAGGGTACGTTCCCCCGGGCGCAGACTATTGAGGGCGGCGACCTGGGTATGCCCCAGATCAACCACCGTATCCGATTTCGCCAAGATGACTTTGATCGCCCCTGTCGCCGACATTACCCACAGGTTACCCCGAGAAAACTGGGGGCGGAGCAGGTCTGGTGCCTCCCAGCGGATCAGGGGTAGCTCATCGGTCCGCGGTCCGGTGAGCAATCCTTCTGGCGTCACGACCGCGATCTGGGTCTGTTTCGCCGCTAGATGGCGACTTGGGTGGGGAGTCCGTCCCCACTCCCCCTCAATATTGACTGTCGTATCGGCAACCGAAGTGGTGACGAGGTTGTCCTGAATCCACATCAGCGAGGGGTTGGCAGTATTCCGAGCCGGATCGAAACGCTCCGTCTCCGAGATAGACAGGATATTGGCTGGTCCGGTGGTCAAGGGTAAGACTTCCCCTTCACATAACAGCCTGACCGCCCGGACTCCTGGCAGACCGCGCATCGTCGCCGCGATCTCGATCGCCAGATCGGTGCGAGCCTGCGGGGTCAACTCCTTAGCCGCGATCGGCAACCCCACCTCGGCGACCCCATCGCTGGTCAGACCGACCTCTTGGTCCAAACTGAAGTGCGGTTTGGGCGCCGGTCTGATGATCCTCGATAGCCAAGCCGATGGCCCCTCCAGCACAATGCTTGCTGCCATCGTCCGCGACCAGGCCCCCCGCGGCAGATATCGGGCATCCGGAACGAGGTTACGCCCGGTGGCAGCGAAAAAGTAGGCATCGACCGGCTCGAAGCTCTGAGAGAAAGAGAACTGGGACATCACTAAGCCCTTCGGCGGAGAGGAGATCCGCCATTCCCCATCCTCTTTGATCATCTCGAAGTCGTGTTCCCAGTCGCCCTCTTCGGGAACGGTAAAGGAACCATCAGCCTCAATCTGGCCGATCTGCTGTCCCCGCATCACCACATGGGCCCCGTTGGTGCTCAGGGCAACACTGGGAGTCGACCCGCTCGCATAGATCAGGGCCCCGGACCGGGGGTTCCACTGCTGGGCGGCGGCGTCGGTTAGGTAGAGACGCGCCGTCGCATAGTCCAGCTCATAGCTAGCCATCGCCACGAGAAAACCGCGGATGATCATCTCGGGAAGAGCCCCGATCGGGGGCGGTTGCGGTTCGACGGTCACCGATCCCTGCTCATCATCAACCTCGCGAGGCTGCGATAGCACGGGGCCGGTTAACGGCAACCCGGCGCAGCCGGCGGTGAGGGTGAGCGCCAGCCCTAGAGCGAGGATACGCCAGCCTTTCATGGTTTACCTCCATCCGGTTCGGCGTCAAGCGGAATCAGTGGGATCGGTGAGTAGGTTAAGACGACGTCGGTTTCACGCGGCAAGACCACCCGGAATTGGGCGCCCTGGCCGAGACGACCCCAGGCGTGTATCCAGCCCTGATGTAGGCGAACATCCTCTTGTGAGATCGCTAGGCCGAGACCCGTACCACCGATATGGCGGGCTCGAGCGGGATCGGCCCGCCAGAAGCGATTGAACAACTGACGGCCTTGCTCTGGTGTGAACCCCACCCCATGATCGCGCACCGCAAAGGCCACCACGGCATCGTCCTGGACCAGGTAGACATCGATTGGGCGACCTTCTCCGTGCTCAATCGCATTGCTGAGCAGGTTTCTGATCAAGCGCGAGATCCGGCGCGAGTCGACCTGAGCGAGGCAATCCCCCTCGTAAACAACCGTCATCTCCGAGCCAGCCGCTTTAGCCAGATCGTCGAGGGCCTCAATCTCGGCTTTCACCAGATCGACCAGATTGACCTCGTCTAGATCAAGGACCACCACCCCGGCATCGAAGCGGGAGATCTCCAACAGATCCCCGAGTAGGGCCTCAAACCGATTGACCTCCTTGTGAAGTAACTCGATCGACACCTGCTCGACCTTCGGCAGCGAACCGCGGTTATCGTAAAGCACGTCGGCGGCCAGACGGACGGTGGTTAGGGGGGTACGTAACTCGTGGGAGACATCGGAAACGAAGCGCTGTTGGACTTGGGAGAGCTGCTCAAGTTGGCGAATCCGCTGTTGAAGTTGCTTGGCCATTCGATTCATCGCCACAGCTAGTTGAGCTAGGTCGTCAGTGCCGCGGACCTTCATCAACTGGGTTAACTCGCCACTAGCCAACCGCTCGGCAGCGCGCCGCGCAATCTGCAGGGGACGTAAGGTCTGGCGCGACACTACGTAGGCGACTAGCCCGATCCCGATTAGGAGCACCAAACCGGATAACCCGACCGCGGTTTGGACGATCGTTAAGGTATTGGCCTCTTGCTCGAAAGAGAAGGTGAAGAAAACCTGGAAGCTCTCTAATCCGCCACCACTCACTGTCGAGGCGACGATCAGCCCTGGACCGGTGACACCGTCGTGAAAGAGCGCTTCGATCGGCACCGAATGAATCCGCAGCGGATCCTCGACGACAGCGGTCATGATCGAATCAGGGATAGTGGCGCTAAAAGGCGGCGTCGAGGGGCTAGAGAAGGTGCCGACATCGGTGAAAAACTTGACCTGATAACCAGACGAGGTTCCCCGGTCAATGGCGGCAGTAATGATCGAATAGAGGGCATCGGAGTTGGCATATCCGTAGCCGGCGGCGCGCATCTGAGCTTCAATCA
>JAIRKB010000268.1 GCA_031260385.1 Propionibacteriaceae bacterium
ACGAGACCGATCTTCGACCACAGGAGATCCTCGTCGATCTCGCGGACATCGACGCCGTCAAGACTGACCATACCTTCGGTGGCATCATATAATCGCGGCACCAGGTTGATCAGGGTGGACTTCCCGGAACCGGTCGAACCAATGATGGCGGTGGTCTCACCCGGGTGGGCTTCGAAACTGATCTCGGCGATCACCGGTTCGGCGGCCCCCGCATAACGGAAGGAGACATTATCAAACTGAACCCGACCGTCGCCGTGAAGTTCGGTGACCGGGTTGGCCGGTGGGGCGACGGAGAGCCGCTGGTCGAGGACGTCCATGATGCGGCCCGCGCAAACAGCGGCGCGCGGCACCATGATGATCATCATCGTCGCCATCATCACCGACATCAGGATCTGCATTAGGTAGGTCAGGAAGGCGGTCAGGGAGCCGATTTCGAGGTTCTCGGCGTCAATCTGCGAGGCGCCGAACCACATCACCGCGGCGCTCGACAGGTTGAGAATGAACATGACAAGGGGGAACATCGTCACCATCAGACGCCCGACCCCGAGCGAGGTCTCCATTAGGTCAGTGTTAGCCTTGGAAAAGCGGCGGGCTTCGTGGGGCTCACGGACGAAAGCCCTCACGACCCGGATCCCGGAGATATGTTCGCGTAGGACCCGGTTAATCGTGTCGATGCGGGTTTGCATCAACTGGAAGAGCGGGCCCATGTTGATGATGACGAAACCAGCGATGACGGCGAGCAGGATAACCGCCGCCAGGATGATCCAGGAGAGTTCCCAGCTCGTCCGCAAGGCCATGATCACGCCGCCGACCATCGTGATCGGGGCGCCGAAGAGGATGATGCAGGTCATCAGTACGAGCATCTGAACCTGCTGGACGTCATTGGTGTTGCGCGTGATCAGGGAGGGAGCGCCGAACTTGCGAACCTCGCGGGTCGAGAAACTCAACACCTTCGCGAAGAGTGCCCCCCGGGCATCGCGACCAAAGGACATCGCCAGACGGGCGCCAAAAAAGACCGCCGCCACCTGGCAGAGCGCTTGGGCCGCCGCCACCGCCAGCATGATGCAACCAAACCGCCAGATATAAGCCGTATCCCCCTTGACTACGCCATTATTGATAATCTGGGCATTGAGTCGCGGTAGCTCCAGACCAGCGATCGTCGCCCCAAACTGGAGCAGGATCACAATCGTGAGCCAGAGGCCATATGGTTTTAGGAACCGAAAGACCATCCGATTCAACGGGTTCTTCATGCGTTCTCCAATACGTGATCGCCGCCAGGGAAAAATTACAAAGACATAGCATACTCCGCCAAGGTCAATTTGGCGGTTTTGGCCAATTCTGAGGACGATCAGTTGGTAGGAGGTTCAGTTGCGCAGAGCCCCTAATGGTACGACGGTGACTCCGTCGGGACGTCTATGTGCGAACCCCGATCCGGTGATTACGATGAGGGCTAGTGGCGCTCCGACGCGGCTAACGTCAACCGTCTCGGCCACGGCCAGGAGGTTTTGGGCGGCTTGTTCGACGGCACCGAACCCCAGTTTCACCTCCACTGCCGCCCACGAACCGTCACGGAGTTCTAGGATCGCATCGGCTTCGCGACCATTCGAGTCTCGGTAATGCGAGACTCTGGCCCCAACCGCGCGCGAGTAGACACGCAGGTCGTGAATCACCGCTGACTCGAATAGCCCACCGAGGTATTCCAGATCGCCAAGCAGGCGTTCGGGTGTCAGTCCAAGCGCCATACACGCCACTGATGGGTCACAGAAGTGGCGCTTGGGGGTCTTTCGCAGACGGGCCGCCGAACGGATGTGCGTATTCCATGCCGGTAGATCATTGCAGATCATAAGGCGAGCGAGCACCGCAAGATACTCGGCAGCGGTGCCTCTATCAAGCGGCCCACCAGCACCTCCGGCATCGGCGCTGATAGTGGTCACCTCGCATTTAGTTGAGGTATTTCGCGCGAGTGACTCCATGATTCGCCGAACAATGGCGGGGTCTCGACGGGTCCCAGCGGCTCGCCGAAAATCCGTCGCAGTCAGTAGATCGTAGTAGTTTGCGTTGGCAAGCAGAGCATATCGATCATCTAGCTCAAGGTGACCCGGCCATCCGCCGACAGCGAGACGGCGCGCGATGGTATCTAGCCGGACCTCGGTATTCGATGATCGGGGCGATCTTTGGTCCAGGACCTCTGAGAGCGAAACCTCCCCGGTTGACCATCCGCGCTCGAACCACGTCATTGTGTCCATCTCAATGATGCCGAAACGTCCCACCCCAGAATGGAGTCCTTCCAAGTCCTCGTCGCGCGGTGTAGATGAACCGGTCAATATAAACTGCCCTTTGCCCCGTCTGGCGTCAACCTCATGTCGGATTACATTCCACAAACGAGGTTGCTCTTGCCATTCATCAATCAGTCTTGGTGTGTCGCCTTCAAGTAAAAACACGGGGTCGCTACTCATTGCAATTTGAACCGCCAGGCTGTCATCGATCGCAATCTCACTGCGCGAGTGAAAACGAGCTGTTTCAGTCTTTCCGCACCCCTTGGGACCTTTGATAAGCAGGGCACCCGCTGCCCGCAGTTGGTCTCCAACTTCGTCATCCACAACTCGTTGCCGATAGTCCATAACATCATCATGCCACAGAACCCGCACATTGCAGAAGTTTCAACCCGCACATTGCAGACAACTTAACCCGCACCACGACGCAGGCTGAGGCGGTACGAATGTTGGGTCGTCGGGTTATGGGTCAAGGTATAGGTCGGGTTCGGGGTTGAGGGGTGGTGCGTCGGCGTGTCGGAGGGGTCCGGTGGGTGAGAATCGGTTGGGGGGATGGAAGATCGGGTATCCGTCGGTGTGCATTTTGACTTGCCATTGGTCGCGAGCGTTTTGTCGGTCTGGTTCGATCATGGCATGGTGATATCCGCATAGAAGGGTGAGGTTGTTGAGGTTTGTTGGGCCTCCTTCCCACCAGCTGGTTATGTGGTGGGCGTCACAGTTGCTAGCGGGGATGTCGCATTCAGGAAAGGCGCAGTGTTTGTCTCGGATGGTGAGGGCTTTCCTGATTGGTAGGGTCACGAAACGTTGGGTTCGGCCAACATCGAGGGGTTCAGACTCTCCTCCTAGCACGACTGGGATTAGGTTGGCGTCGCAGCATAGGCGGCGTAGTTCGCTGGCGGGGATTGGATACCCGTTGGGTAGGACACCAGCGTCCCAAGCGTCTGTTTGTAGTTTGTGGTAGTCCATCATTGCCATGATGGTGGGTCGGTCTCCACCTAGAGTGGGGGCGAGCCCAGTTAGGTTAGTGTTTTCAACTAGTTGGGTTAGGGCGTCAGCGCGGCGTTGTTGGGCGGTGGTTTGCTCCATATTAGGGTCATCGTTTTGGTGGCGACGGGTTTGTTGAGCATAAGCATCAATGATCATAATGAAGGC
>JAIRKB010000266.1 GCA_031260385.1 Propionibacteriaceae bacterium
TGGCCAGAAGATCATCCCGGTGTTCGTCGCCGTCGCCATCCTCGCTGTTGTCTGTGCCTTCCTTAACTGGTGGTACTACACCCGGCGGAATGCCGAAGTAAAGTGCTAGGAGCCAGCCATGCCACCGATCTCAGCGGTAACCGCTGCCCTACTGAAAGGTCGCCAACTCCTAACCAGTGAGCAGATAGCGGCCGATGGTCGGACGACCACGAAGCCTAGCGAGGACATCTGGGAACGGATGTATCGTGACCGCTACGCCCACGACAAGGTCGTGACGACTACGCACGGGGTTAACTGCACTGGTTCGTGTTCCTGGAATGTCTTCGTCACTGACGGGATCATCACCTGGGAACATCAGAACACCAACTACCCAACGACCGGGGACCAATGTCCCGAATATGAGCCGAGGGGGTGCGCGAGAGGGGCAGCCTTCTCCTGGTATACCTACTCCCCGGCTCGGGTCAAGTATCCCTACATCCGGGCTTGTCTCGTCGAGGCTTATCGCGATGAGAGGGTACGCGGGAAGGACCCGGTCGAGGCCTGGGCGGGGGTGGTCAACAATCCGACCACCGCCAAGGCCTACAAGCGGGCCCGTGGTAAAGGCGGTTTCGTCCGCGCTAGTTGGGATGAGATCCAGGAGATCATGGCGGCGGCTCATGTCTACACGACTAAGCAATATGGCCCGGATCGCTGTGTCGGCTTCAGCCCGATCCCAGCGATGTCGATGGTCTCCTTTGCCGCCGGGACGAGGTTCTATGCCATGCTCGGGGGCACCCTACTGTCCTTCTATGACTGGTATTGTGACCTGCCGCCGGCCTCCCCCCAGATCTGGGGGGACCAGACCGACGTCCCCGAATCCGCTGACTGGTTTTCCGCTGGCTACATCATGTTGTGGGGGGCTAATCTGCCGGTGACCCGGACCCCGGATGCCCACTTCATGACTGAGGTGCGCTATAAGGGCACCAAGGTGGTCGCCGTCAGCCCGGACTATGCCGAGTCGGTGAAGTTCGCTGACGATTGGCTAGCACCCCATCCGGGAACCGATGGGGCACTGGCTCAGGCGATGGGTCACGTCATCCTGACCGAATTCTTCCGCGATCGCAGCGTGGACTACTTCCAGGATTACACCCGCCAGTTCACGGACCTGCCTTTCCTGGTGACCTTAACCCCCGGTACGGATGGGGTCTACCAACCGGGCAAGTTCCTGACCGCCGAGGATATTCCGGCAATGGCCGACCAGGCCAATGCCGCCTTCAAACCAGTGCTCTTTGATTCTGGGCAAAGCAAGGTTGTCGTCCCGAACGGCACCCTTGGTGATCGCTGGGGTGAAGCGGGGATGGGCCGGTGGAATCTCGACCTCGCAGAGATTACACCGGCCCTGACCCTTCTGGACGCCTCTAAGACTCGCGCTAAGGTCCTCCTGCCGCGCTTCGACCAGGTCCAGGACTCTGGTGCGACCATGGTTAGGGGTGTACCGACCATGGAGGTTGCCGGCAAGACCGTCACCACGGTCTACGATCTGCTCGTCGCTGGGTATGGTGTTGCCCGACCCGGTTTGCCGGGAGTCTGGCCGACTGGGTACGAAGACGCCGACCAGGTCGGGACCCCGGCTTGGGCGGAGAAGATCTGCGGCGTCAAAGCCGACACGATCATCCGGATTGCCCGGGAGTTCGCTCGTAACTCTGAGGTGACCAAAGGCCGGTCAATGATCGTGCTCGGGGCTGGGACCAACCATTACTACCATTCCGACACCATCTACCGGACCTTCATCGCCCTCCTCACCCTGACCGGTTGTCAGGGGGTCAACGGCGGTGGCTGGGCTCACTATGTCGGGCAAGAAAAAGCCCGTCCGGTGACCGGCCAACAGCACATGGGGTTCGGTCTCGACTGGGCGCGACCGCCGCGCCATCAGGCCTCGACCGCTTTCTGGTATGTCAACTCTGATCAGTGGCGCTACGACCTGTTTACGGCTGGCGATATCGCTTCAGCGGCGGGACCAGGCCGGTTGAAGGATTGGACGATCTTGGACTGCCATGCCCATGCCGTCCGCTCCGGTTGGACGCCGGGTCACCCCGGTTTCAACCGCAATCCGCTCGATATCACCGACGAGGCGAAGGCGGCGGGCCGGGAGATTCCGGAGTATGTCGTCTCGCAATTGAAGTCTGGCGAGCTGAAGTTCGCGGTCGAAGATCCCGACGACCCGGCCAACTTCCCACGCGTCCTGACCTTGTGGCGAGCCAACCTGCTGGGGAATACCGCCAAGGGTAGTGAATATTTCTTGCGGCATCTGTTGGGAACCGATTCGGCGGTGACCGCCAGCGAGGTTCCAGCCGAACGTCGGCCCAATACCGTGACCTGGCGCGACGAGCCCGGGGTCGGCAAGTTGGATTTGATCACGACGATCGATTTTCGGATGACGGGGTCGGCGCTGCTGTCCGACATCGTTTTACCGGCGGCGACCTGGTATGAGAAACACGACATTTCGACCACCGATATGCATCCCTTCATCCATACCTTCAACCCGGCGATCTCACCGCCCTGGCAAGCGCGGACAGACTATGCGATCTTCTCCGAGTTGGCGAGCCAGGTCTCTGAATTGGCGAAAGACCACCTCGGGACGCGTACTGATGTCGTGCCAGTGCCCTTACTAACCGATACCCCCGACGAAATGGCGCTACCGCATGGCCGGAGCCTTGACTGGAAGGCGGGCGAATGCGAACCGATCCCGGGGGTCACCATGCCGAAACTGGCGGTGATCGAGCGTAATTACGTCACCCTGGCGGAGCGCTATCGGACGGTTGGGCCGCTGATCTCGACGCTGGGGACGACGACCAAAGGGGTCACAGTCTCCGGCGAAGAGCCGGTCGCCTTCCTGGCCGAGCGCAATGGTGTCGCCACGACGGGAGCCGGCGCTGGTCGGCCGCTAATCGACACCGATGTGAAACTCGCTGATGCCATCATGGCCTTATCCGGCACGACCTCCGGTCCCCAGGCAGTCAAAGGCTTCGCTTTCCTGGAGAAACGGACCGGGCAGAAGCTGGTCGATCTGGTCGGTGACAATGCCGAGCGCCGGATCACCTTCGCTGATGCCCAGCCGGGACCAACCCCGGTCTTCACCAGCCCGGAGTGGTCGGGGGTCGAAACCGACGGGCGGCGCTACTCGCCGTTCTGCATCAATGTGGAACGGCTGCGTCCCTGGTCGACGGTCACCGGTCGCCAGCAGTTCTATATTGATCACGACTGGATGGCGGAGATGGGGGAGTTGCTCCCGATCTACCGGGGACCGCTCGACATGACTAGTTATGTTCCTGAAGACGGTGTCGGCGTTCGCGTCCGCTACCTGACTCCGCATGACAAGTGGGCGATCCACTCCTCGTACCAAGACAACCCATATATGCTGGCTCTCTCACGCGGCGGGCCGACGATCTGGATGTCGGTGGAGGATGCCGAGGTGATCTCGGTTCAAGACAACGATTGGATTGAGGCGCAGAACGCTCACGGGGTGGTGGTGGCGCGGGCCATTGTCTCCCACCGGATGCCGCAAGGCACGGTGTTTATGTATCACTCCAAGGACCGCAATATTGATGTTCCGATCGCGGAGGCCTCCGGGCTGCGTGGCGGCACGCATAACGCCTTGACCAGGATCTATCTCAAACCAACCCATGTTGCCGGGGGGTACGGACAGCTCACCTATGGCTTCAACTACTACGGTCCGACTGGCAATCAACGCGACGAGGTGACCTGGATCAGGCGCCGCTCCCAGGAGGTGACTTACTAATGAGAATACGCGCCCAAATGGCCATGGTGATGAACCTGGACAAATGTATTGGCTGCTCCACCTGTTCGGTGACCTGTAAGCAGACCTGGACCAACCGTGATGGGGTCGAATACGTCTGGTTCAACAATGTTGAGACCAAGCCCGGCGTCGGCTATCCCATCCAGTGGGAGCAACAGTTGCGCTGGCGGGGCGGTTGGAAGCTCGACCGCTCCGGGCGGCTGCGCTTGCGGGCGGGACGGAAGCTCTGGCGGCTAGCAACGATCTTCGCTAATCCGAATCTGCCGGTGCTCGACGATTATTACGAACCGGCGACCTATGATTACGACGCTTTGGTGAGCGCACCAGCTGGTAATCAAATGCCGGTCGCCCGTCCGTTGTCGGCGATCACCGGCCAACCGATGAAGATCACCTGGGGCCCAAACTGGGACGATGACCTCGGCGGATCGCAGCTCTATGCTCGGACCGACCCCAATCTCGCGGCGATGACGCAAAAGGTCAAGTTCTCTTTAGAGCAGACCTTTATGTTCCACCTCCCCCGGATCTGCGAACACTGCCTTAACCCGGCTTGTGTCGCCGCTTGTCCGTCGGCGGCGATGTACAAACGGGAGAATGATGGCATCGTCTTGGTGGACCAGAATAAGTGTCGCGGCTGGCGGATGTGCATCTCGGCTTGTCCATACAAGAAGGTCTACCTGAACCGGCTGACCTCGACGGCCGAGAAATGCACCTTCTGCTTCCCGAGGATCGAAGAGGGCACGGCCACCGTTTGTTCGGAAACCTGTGTCGGGCGGATTCGCTATATCGGCGTGATGCTTTACGACCTTGACAAGGTCGAACAGGCAGCCGCTGCCAAGGATAATCTGGTTGAAGCCCAACGCGGCTGCTTCCTCAACCCCTTCGATCCAGCGGTGGTCGCCCAAGCTGAAGCCGACGGGATTCCATCCGACTGGATTGAGGCGGCGCGGCAGTCCCCGGTCTGGGCTCTGGTGATGAAATATCAGGTTGCCTTGCCCTTACATCCGGAATATCGGACCCTACCGATGGTTTGGTATATCCCGCCCTTGTCGCCAATCCTGGAGGCGACGACTGCGCTCGGTGGTGATTCGGCATCGGCGGATGATATCTTCCACGGAATCACCCAACTGCGGATCCCCCTGGAATACCTCGCTCAGGTTCTCACTGGTGGTGATGTTGATTTGGTGGCGGGCGTCTTGATGAAGCTAGCGGCGATGCGTTCGCATATGCGAGCGGTGACCACCGGGGTTGACCCCGAGGCTAGTGGCGTCGGGTTGGAGGCATCGGAGTTGGAGGCGATGTATCGTCTCCTGGCGATCGCCAAGATCCCCGATCGGTTCGTCATCCCGAAACGTCATAAGGAGGAGGGGGCGGCCTTGGCGGCTTGGGAGTCCGGTTGTGTTCTCGATGCGCCGACCACGGTCCGGATGGCCGGGCCGGTCCCGGTCGCGGCCCCACAGTTCGCAAATCGTAGTGGGCGACGGCCATGACCCAGTTATTAGAACCGGCGATCCGCCTCCATACCCCGCTTAGCGAACCGAACCTAGCTGCTTATCGGGATCTGCTAGTGATTGCCTCCCTGGTCTTGGGTTACCCGGATGACTCCCTTTGCCAAGAGCGGGGACAGATCGCTGAGGCCCTAAGCGCCTTGCCGAGCTCGCGACCGCGCGACCTATTAGTCGAGTTCTGCGACTGGTGGGGCGCGGCGGATCCAGACCAGTTGCGCCGCGACTATGTCGCGACCTTCGACACCCGACGGCGCTCCGCCCTCTATGTCACCTACCTGACCTACGGCGACTCGCGGACCCGCGGACAAGCGATCCACGAGATCAAGGCCCTCTATCGGCAGGCTGGTTTTGAGCCAGCCGCTGAAGAGTTGCCGGACTACCTGCCAACCGTCTGCCAGTTCGTCGCCTTGGCGCCGTCCGAGCTCGGACTAGCCGCCTTATCCTATGCCCGCTCCGCCGTGCAGTCCATCCATGAGGCCTTGGTCGCAAAGCCATCGCCTTATGCCGGGGTGCTAGCGGCAATTTCGTCGATCATCGAGAAAGGAGCTCGATCATGAAGCTGCACATCGCCCTCTTTGGCGTCTTGCCTTATCTCGCTTTGGCTAGTTTTGTCATTGGCCACATCTGGCGTTGGCGCTACGATCAGTTCGGTTGGACGACCCGGACGAGCCAATTGATGGAGAAACGCTGGCTGATGTGGGGGTCACCGATCTTCCACGCCGGCTTGCTCTTGCTCATCCTCGGTCATGCCACCGGCTTGCTGATTCCGGCTTCGCTGACCACCTGGCTGGGGATCTCCGAGGAGACCTATCACGTCATCGCGTTGGTCGGCGGGCTGCTCGCTGGTTCCTTGGTCGCGATTGGGTTAACCCTGTTGTTGCTTCGTCGTTTCGTAACCAAAGCGCGGTTACGGATCGTGACGCGCTCGGCCGATTTAGTGATGTACGTCTTGTTGGCCCTGACCGCGTCGGCGGGCATGATTGCGACTATCGGTGTCAACATGCTTGGGGGCGGTTACAACTACCGGGAGACAATCTCGGTCTGGTTGCGGTCATTATTCGTTGCCAACCCCAATATTGAACTGATGGCCTCCGCGCCCTGGCTCTACCAGACTCACGCCGTCCTGGCGCTAGCGCTGATCGCTATCTGGCCTTACACCCGCCTGGTTCATCTGTGGTCGATTCCTCTGGGATATCTCGTACGTCCCCCGATCGTCTATCACAGCCCGGTGCGGAAATGAAGGATCCAGTCTGCGCGCAGCTTACCCATGCGGACTCCGCTGGTCGGGTCCGCATGGTTGACGTCTCGGCCAAGGCGGTTACACTGCGGCGGGCTCGGGCGGCGGGCCGGGTTCGGATATCTGAGCAGGCGGCGGCGCTTTTACGCGACGGTGCCCTGCCGAAAGGGGATGGCTTAGCGGTGGCGCGGGTGGCGGCGATTGCCGCCGTGAAGCTGACCCCGCAGATCATTCCGCTCTGCCATCCGGTTCCGGTCGATGCCGTCGAGGTTAGCTTGGAGGTTGACTTAACTCAGGTACGGATCGTGGTTGATGTGACCTCGCTCGGCCGGACTGGCGCGGAGATGGAGGCCCTTCATGGGGTGACCGCGGCAGGGTTGAGCATCATCGATATGGTCAAGGCCGTTGACCCTCATACGGTCATTGAAGACGTCCGCGTGATTGGAAAATCAGGCGGGACCCGGTCGGCGCCCGACCGAGATGGCGGTCAGGATGGGAGTCAAGCCTTACCGCCAATGGGATATGTGATCGTGTCCGATCGTTGCTCGGCAGGGGAAGCTGACGACCATTGTGGACCGATCATTGCCCATGGATTGCACGGTGTAGGCGCCGACCGGGTCGAATCCAGACTGGTAGCCGATGATGAGGCCGCCATCCAAGCCGCCGTCGGGCAGTTAGCGGCGGCGGGCTGCCGCGTCATCCTTACCAGTGGCGGGACCGGTCTGAGCCCGCGCGATCGCACACCGGAAGCCTTAACGCCCCTAATCGATCGGCCGATCCCTGGTATCGGGGAAGCCTTGCGCGCTAGCGCTCGTACAACACCGCGAGCCCTGCTGAGCCGAAGTTGCGCTGGGGTGATGGAGCCGAAACCGGAGCGGGGGATTGGCGCGGCGGTCTTTCTGGCGGCCTTGCCCGGGGCACCAGCTGGGGTCGAGCAGGCCATGGGAGTGCTCGCCGGTTTACTCGCCCATATCCTCGCTCAGATGGATGGGATTGATGATCACCGAACTAGGGAGGCGTGATGACTCAGATCGTGGGAGTGAGGGTTAACGCTGAGGTGCTCGATCCTGATCGGTTCGAGGCCTTGGTCCGCGATCCCCAGGCGGGGGCTTGTGTGACTTTCACCGGGGTGGTCCGCGACCATGATCAAGGCCGAACCGTCGTTGGGTTGGAGTTCGAAGCCCATCCCGATGCCGGGACGATCTTGGCCGAACTGATCGCCCAGTTCTGCGCCGATTTTCCTGGTTTATGCGCCGTCACAGCGGCCCACCGGACCGGCACCCTGTCGGTTGGCGAGGTGGCCTTCGTCGCCGCCGTTTCCTCTCCCCACCGCTGTCAAGCCTTTTTGGCTTGCGCTAGCTTGGTTGATCTGGTCAAAGACCAACTGCCGGTCTGGAAACGGCAGGTCTATGCCGCTGGTGATCACGAGTGGGTGAATGCGCCATGACTGGGTTAGTCGATCAATTTGGGCGTCAACATCGGGATCTGCGGGTGTCGATCACTGATCGCTGCTCGCTGCGCTGTTGGTATTGCCTGCCGGTCGCGCCCAAGGCCTGGTTACCGAAAGCCTCCTTGTTGACGCCTATCGAGATCCAGCGGTTAGTCGGAATCGCCCGGACCTTGGGGATTGAGCGCGTTCGCCTCACCGGTGGTGAAGCGCTCGTACGGCCCGACCTAGTGGAGATCGTCCGCCGGATTGCCGCCTTGCCCGACCCGCCCGAACTCGCTTTGACGACCAATGGAATCGGCTTGGCGAAACTAGCGCAACCCTTGGCCGAAGCTGGGTTACGCCGAGTCAATGTCTCCCTCGACAGCCTCGATCGGGCGACCTACGCCCTGATCACTGGTCGGGACTGTCTGCCTCAGGCGCTGGGTGGCCTTGAGGCGGCAGTCCTGGCTGGGTTACACCCGGTGAAGATCAACGCGGTCTTAATGCCGGAGGTCAACGACCACGAAGGTCTAGCTCTGCTCGACTTTGCGATTAAGCAGGGGTACGAGTTGCGGTTTATCGAACAGATGCCCCTCGATAGTGCGGGGGCTTGGCATCGCTCCAGGATGGTTAGTGCCGACGATATCCACCAGAGCCTGACGCGGCATCATCATTTGACCCGCCTGCCCGATCAGGGCCATGCCCCGGCTACCCGCTGGTTAGTGGACGGTGGCCCGGCAGTGGTGGGCTTTATCGCCGCGATCACGGAACCCTTCTGTAAGGCTTGTGATCGCTTGCGGCTAACGGCCGATGGCGCTCTGCGTAGTTGTCTATTCGCCCACCAGGAGGTCGATTTGCGGACCCCCTTACGGCAGGGTGCGAGCGACGATGACATCGCTTCGATGATAGTGGAAGCGGTGGCTAATAAACCCCGGGGCCATCAGATTGGCAACGATGATTTTGTTCAACCAGTTCGGGTGATGTCAGCGATAGGAGGTTGATGATGGTGATTGATGAGTTAGCGAGACGGCGTTGGGCGCCGGTGCAGATCGCCTGGTCGGCGATTATCTTGGCCGGGGGTCAATCGGGGCGTCTGGGCCATGACAAGGCCTTACTGATTGGGCCGGATGGTCGCTCTACGCTGGAGCGGACGATCGACGCTTGTGGATCGGCCTTGCAGTGTGTCGTTGTTGGGCCGGAGCGGAATGGGGTGGTGGCTCCTAATCTGGTCTGGACTCGCGAGTCGCCTGCCTTCACTGGCCCAGCCCGGGGGATCGCCGCTGGGGTGAAGGCCTTGGCAGTGGATAGTGACTGGGTGGTGGTCTTGGGCTGTGATATGCCGGGAGTCGGTGTCGGGGTCGAGCAGTTGCTCAAGGCGGCGGAAGGTTTTGATCGGAGCTTTGCTGATTGCGATGGTTTGGTCGGGCGAGCGGACGGTCAGCGCCAATGGTTGTGTGGGATCTATCGCACGCCGTCCCTAAAGCGGGCTTGTGCCCAGTTGGCCCCCGCCGGATCGGGTGAACCGGTCCATCGGCTGCTGTCGGGGTTTGATGTGATCGCCTTGGAGCTGGAGCCAGCGGTGGTGAGAGATATTGACACCGCCGCCGATATGAACGACCTTGGCTTCCGACCGGGACTGCCGAGCCATGAGGTGCCGGTCGTACACACGAAATACCGCCCAGCCCGGGGCTTGCGGCTCTCTGGGCGTCGCCTGGTCTCGCCCGCATAGGGGCTTAAGGAAAGGGAGCAAATGTCAGAGTTTGTGGTTGTTGAGAACTACTTGGCGGAGTTGCGGGCCGGGCTCGACCTCGCTGGTCTGGAGCCGCTGGATATTCCGGCCCTCCTGGCAGCGGTGCGGACGATCGCCCACACGGTCACCCATCCGGCTGGTCCGGTGGCGACCTTCGCCGCTGGCTACGCCGCCGCCCGCGCTGGTGGCTCGGCGGTGGTGGTCGAGCAGATCATCGCCGAGACGGTCGCCCTCGCCCAAACCTTTGCAGCGGGTCAGGTGGGCGATGACGGCGACTGACTTGGTGCAGGTGCGCTATTTCGCGGTCGCCCGGGCGCGGGTTGGCGTCGCGGAAGAATGGTTGCCGGGAGCCCTCGGTCTTGCCGGGATCGTCGCGGCGGTGACCGAACGTACGCCAGAAGCCAGCGCCACCCTAGCTGGCTGCTCCTTCCTGGTCAATGGCTTGCGGACCTTCCCGACCGATGAGCCGCTGGTGGCCGGAGCGGTGGTTGACGTCCTGCCGCCTTTCGCTGGGGGCTGAGATGAGCCCGCTCTCTCGCGATCCAGATCGCGATGCTCGCCATCTAGCCTTGCCCGATTTCGGGGAAGCCGAACTTAGCAAGCTGCAGCAGGCTATCGTCGTAGTGATCGGCGCCGGCGGCTTGGGCGCCCCAGTGCTGACCTACCTAGCGGCGAGCGGGGTGGGGACCTTGCGCATCGTCGATGACGATGTCGTCGAAGCCAGCAATCTTGCTCGCCAAGTCCTCTTTCGCCCCGTCGATCTTGGGCAGTCCAAAGCCCACCTCGCCGGGCGCCGGGTCGGCGAGATCAACCCGGATGTCCACTGGGAGGCCTACTCCACCCGCTTCACGGCTGA
>JAIRKB010000070.1 GCA_031260385.1 Propionibacteriaceae bacterium
GCTCTTCCGATCTAAGGCAGGCCTAAGGGCAGGTCAAGCCCGGCCGAACCGCCAATCAGGCGGACGATCAATGACAAGCCAAACCCAGCCACCAGCCCAATCAGAGAACCAACCAAACCGTCCCACAACCCTCGCATGACCGCCGAGGTGCGCAACTGACGGCTAGTGGCACCGAGCGCTTCAAGGGTGGCGAACTGAGCCGCCCAGGTTCGGGCGCGGGTGGCAATGATGGTGTAAATCGCGGAACCAACCAAGAAGAAAATGGCGATGATCACGCCGAGCCCGATCGCCCAGACCTCGAGGTAATAGCGATCAAGCTCCCGTAAGGCCTGCTTACGAGCCTGGTCGCCGGTCAGGATCACCACCTCGTTTCCCAACTTGACTCGCAGTGCCTTGATGACGTCATCAGCACTTTGACTCGCGGTCGGGCTGATGGCGAAGGCCGGAACCATACCGGTCGGTGAGAACCAGGCCAAGGCCGTGATGTGGTCCATCAAGACCAAGCTGGTTCCGCCCAACTCCTGGTCATAGCGAACGATCCCGCTCACCGTGACGCTAAGCTCAGCCCCGCCATCGACCAGCCGCGTCGTATCACCGACAGCCAATCCGGTTAAGCGGGCCGTACTGAACTCCAGCGCCACCTCCGACGGCTTACTGGGCAAGGCTCCCTCAAGGTATTGGTAACCGCCGGGGCTCGTTTCGTGAACACCATAGCCGATCGTCGGAGCGAGGCGAGCCGTGATTGGTTGACCTTGCGCATCCTCAAGGATCACCGAGCCGGCGAACAAGGCCAGTGCGGAACTCACACCCTTGACCCCCAGGATCACTTCAGTCAACTCGGAATGTAGATAACCTCGATCAGCGGGCGATTTCGTCCATGGATCAGCTAAGGTGGCTCCCTTTGGCAAGACATAGATCTCGCCCGAGGCCACCGCATTGGTCACCCCAGCGGCGGCCTGGGCGACCGAGGCGCGGAGAAAGACTAGGCTTGACAGGCAGGTCACCGCTAGGGCAACGGCGATCACCAGAGTGGTGCCGAGCCCGAGGGCAGACCAGATCCTACCGAGTGAAGTCTTCACGCCTTGGTTCCACCGTCCTTAACCGCAATCACCTGATCCGCCCAAGCTGCCGCCTGAGGATCGCGCGTTAGGAAAATCACTGTCTGCTGCCAGTTGTCGACGCAACCGCGCAAGAGCTTCATCCCAGCTTCGGCTTGCGCTGGTTCCAGGTTGTCGGTTGGGGCATCGGCGACGATGACGATTGGCTGGCGCACCAAAGCCCGCCCTAGGCAGACCCGGAATTGTTCGTACGGGGTTAGCATCGCCGGTCGCAGGTTCAGCAGATCCCTCAACTCGAGATGGAGTAGGAGTTGCTCGAACCAGTCCTTGTCGACGACCTGCTTGGCGATCGCTGCCGGTAGACGCAGGTTCTCTTCTACACTCAGACTCTCCAGGAGAGGGTACTGCTCGAAGATGATCCCGACCCGCCGCCTCACCTGGGCGAGGGCGCTCTGGTTCAAGTTCGAGATCTCCTCGCCACCAAGGCTAACCGTTCCTGAGTTTGGGGTGTCCAGACCAGCGATATAGCGTAGTAGAGAGAACTTTCCAGCCCCCGTCGGACCAACAATCGCCGTTAGGGTGCCAGTGGCCGCCGTGAGGCTGATTCCGCCAACCTGATCAACCACCACTACCTCCTCGCCGGTCGGCTTGGGTTGGGGCGTCGGTTGGGCCACGGCGGGTTCCGGGCGGATCGGAGGTTCTGGGGTCGGTTCCGGGGTCGGTCGAGGGGCTGGATCCCGAGTCGGTCGAGGGGCCGGTTCCCGGGTCGGTCGAGCAGCCGGTTCCGGGGTCGGTCGAAGGGTCGGTTCCGGGGTCGGTCGAGAGGTCGGTCGAGCAGGACGCCCCGGTCGCACTGCCGACGGCATCGCCTTGGGTCTTGGAGCTTCCGCCTCGGGGGGTGGCTCGAAGAAATAGGTGCTGACCGTGGCTGGTGTCTCAGTAGAAAGGGGTGGCTGAATCGGTTCGACCCTAACCGAAGCGCGCGGTTCGACCCTCGGTTCGGGCTTCGGCTCCGGGGCTTTGGTTCGCGGTGCCGGGGCTTCGGGGGCGGCCCCTCTGGTGACCCGGGGTGCCCCGTCTGGAATGGCAGCCCCTCTGGTGGCCCGGGGCGTTCCTTCGGGGATGGCAGCCGCTCTGGTGACCCGGGGCGTTCCTTCGGGAATAGCAGCACTCCTGGTGACCCGGGGTGTTGGTTCCTTGGCGGGAGCGGGTGCCGGTTCCTTGACCGGGGTCAGCGCTTCCGGTTTCGGCAAACCAAGCGCCTCGGCCCGACGGTCGGCTAAGTCCTGACGCAAGGCGGCGATTCGATCCTGGGAGGCTGCCGCCGTCCGTCTCGTCGCTGGCTGGGGTGGGGGTGGTTGGGCGCCTAGTTCGCCGAAGAAACGCGGTTCGGGACTACTAGCCGGTTTGGGAGCAGTGGCTGCGGTTGCGGGCAGGGTTCGTGGGACTCGAGGAGCGGGCGGGGTTCGCGGGGTTGCTGGGCTAGGCGGAGGAGTCGAATCGTCGGTTGAACCTTGGGCGGCCCGGCGTCTCATCTCGGTGATGCGCTGGGCGGTCTCGCGGGCATTCGGACGGGGTCGGGGGGCTGGTGGAGGAGGGGTATCCTCACTGGCCAACTGCTCACTGACAGAGTCGAAACTATTGCGCCCGGTCAGGATCTTGTCCTCGAAAGGATCGCGCGGACGGGAGAGCGGCTCGGTTTCTTCAACCCCAAAAGCCGAACGCCCCGATCGTGGCTGGTTTGGCCTGGTCCGAATATCCCCGGGCTTACCATCTCCTGTTCTTTCAGGATCAAGCCCTTGAAGTTGCTCACTCACAAGCCCCATTCTTTCACGGCGCTTAATAGTTCCTGAAATCATCCCGCCTAACGCGTGGCGTAACTATTCCCAGGCCGACTGCCAAGAACTAGACACCCCGACGTCGAGAAGCAAATAAGCCCAAGATGAGCATTGCTGCCGCCCAGATGCCGAGCACCCCCAAGGACTCCCACGGCCCTAAAGGAGCGGAGACAGGCAACACCTCGTACAAAACGAGCGAACCAGCCAGGGAGGGAAGATACCACTGCCACTCCAAGACGACTTCCTGCCAGAGCGCCAAGGAACCGGAACTGCCGGTTTGGACCAGGATCATCTGGATGAACAACGGCAGGATCAAGATCAAGGTCAGCCCAATCGCGATCGCACCCCCGGCGGAGCGAATCAGCGAAGCCAGACCATAGCTGAACAAACCAAGCAAGGCCATCATCGCCAGGAAACCGCCGAGGATCTGCAAGCTGATGTCAGAAGTTAGGTTCATGTCTAGGGTGGAGTTGCTCGGCACCATCAGGTAGCCACCACCCAAGGCCACCCCTAGCGAGATCCCAAAGATGATCACCGCCAAGACCACGATAATGATGCCTTTAGCGAGGAAGACCCGTATGCGCCGAGGGGCGGCAATCAGGGTGGAGCGGATCATGCCCGAAGAGTATTCGTTGGTCACCACCAGGATGCACAGAATCATGAACAGCGCTTGCCCAGGCACACTACAACCCTGGACGACAATGAAGGATAGCCTGGTAAACCCGGCTAACAGATCCGGCTCGATCGGTAGGGGGGGATCAGCCCACCAAGTGACCATCGCAAGCAGGCCGAGCGAGACCGCTACATTGGCCAGGATTGTGACGATGATCAGCCACCAGGTCGAGCGCAATGAGAAAACCTTGATCCACTCCGAGCGCAGGATCCGGGGGAAGGATAAGCGGTGGCGACGCGGCGAAACCGTTTCCACTCTTTCAAAATGGTCAATCATCAGGACGGGCTCCAAGCTCGGCGCGGCCGATTATCATCCGGTTTTGGTACGGGAACCTGGCGCGGATAGATCTGCGCCGCTTGAGCGGGTGACTGAGTCGGCACCGGCAGCGGCGACGGTGGCGGTTCGTAGCCTCCGGCGGTATAGGGGGTCCGTGGTGGAGCGCTTG